>JAGOXU010000208.1 GCA_018059515.1 Ignavibacterium sp. | reverse complement strand
AATTATTTCACTTCCTTTTGGGATATAAAATATGTCTCCTGCTTTACCTGAATAAGTTTTCCCATCAACTGTAACTTGTAACTCACCTTCAATTACATAATCAACTTCATCATAAGTTAATTTCCATGGAAATGAATCATCTTTTTTCCAGGACATAATTCCCGCAGACATCGGGGAACCATCTTGATGAGTTATTATATCAAGCAGTTGCACGTTTTTATTTTTGCCTGCGTCTTCAAATCTTTTAAGTTTAACTGAATTTCCGCGAATGACTTTTAAACCTTTTGCATCTTTTTCATAATTAAAACATTTATCTGTGGTGCAGCTCAGTGCATTATTTTTATCTATATAATTTTGAACAACTTTTGTTATTGCCTCTTTATCAAGATTTGAATCATTTAATTGGCAGAGAACTTTATCAACAATAATTGGAACCAATTTTTTAGAAGATACTTCTTTTTCAGGTTCTGCTGCTGATGTTGAGTGACAATGCGAGGTTATTTTTATGTTGTACTTTTTTGCCAGATCTTTTGCTTCAGCAGTTACGATTGTGTTTTTGTCTTCAACATAAATGTTTTTTAAACCGTCTTTAAAGCATTGGTTTACGATATTGGCTGATATAAGTTTTTTCATTATCTACTCACTGAGTTTAAATTCTTGATGAAAATTATTTCTCTTCTTTTTGATCACTTAAAAATTTTCTTAATTCATCAACAGAGTTCTGATCATATATTGATACTTTAAAAATCTTACCCGCTATTCCATAATCTCTTAATAATTCTTCAACTTCCGAAATTTGTGCGTCAGGTAAATCTGTTTTTGAGATAACGCCGATTATTCTTTTTGATTCATATATCTGAAATAACCCATGCGGAAGTTTTCTTTCAGTTGAATTAGCCTGATGTACATATAAAATGGTATCAATATCCGTCATTGTATGTATAATAGCTGAATACAATCTTGGGTTATCAAAATATTCTCCCGGCGTATCAACAGTTTTTTCATTATGATAAACAAGCGTTTGAGTTTTTTCTGCTTCACCATCTATATATAACAAGCAATTAAACAGCGATGTTTTACCAACACCGACTCCGCCGATCATAATAAAGTTTGTAAGTTTATCCGTCACTATGTTATCGTTATCGAACATGGTGTATAGTTTAATATATTTTTTAGTTTCTCAATTACCATTTTAAGTGATTCTTCAACCGCACCTACAGAACCGTAAATAACAAGTGCACCTGTAAATCTGTCTAAAAATCCGATCTGAACTTCTGCTGCTTTTAATGCGATATCGCCAGCAATCATTGCTGTTTCACCAGGAGTTAAAGTCATTATTCCAATTGCATCAACAGCGGGTACTCCGATTTTTTTGCAAAGCTCTGCTCCCGGATGTGCAATTAAATGGGCAAGCGTAACCTGTTTACCGGGAACATATTCCTGTATGATTCGCTCTTTATTTGAATATATGTTTTCTTTTTCTGTCATTTTTATTTTATCATTACTAATAATTCTTCTGCAAGAGCATTATAATCATAAGCGCCCTTTGCATTCGATGAATATTCAAAAACTGTCTTTTGATTATTATAGGCTTCAATAAGTTTACTGTTAACTCCAATTGTTGAGTTTAAAACCAATTTGCCATATTGCTGTTTTAACAACTCTAAAACTTCAGACGATACTTTAATTCTTTTATCAAAATATGTTGCAAACATTCCAAGTATTTTTAGGTTAGAATTAAAATGCCTTTTAATTTTATCAACAGTATCAAGCGTTATCTGTAAACCGGAAATTGCACTATACTGAACCTGCACCGGAATCAAAACAAAATCTGAGATAGATAAAGAATTGAATGCAAGGTTGCCTGTATTAGGCGGGCTGTCAAATAAGACTAAATCATATCCCAGATTAAGTGCTTCCCGCTTAATTAATTGTTTATCTTCTTCATCATTTAAAATTTCCTGGTATAAATCCGCTAATAGTAATTCTGATGGCAGAACATCAAAATTATCTGAATATTTATGAATACAGTTTTTAATATTCTGATTTCTATCCACCAAGTAATCGCAAATTGTTAAAAACTTATCCTTCGTTTTATCAAACCCTAAATGAATAGAAGCTGAGGCTGACGGATCAAGATCCACAAGCAGTACTTTTTTTTCTGCTTGAGAAAAACTATATGCGAGATTAACCACGCTTGTGGTTTTTCCTACGCCGCCTTTATTATTTACAATTACAATCAGCTTCATTATTTTATAAAGTATTTTGTTCCTGCTTTTTCAATTTGATTCTGATCAATCATTCTTTTTAATATTACCCTTGCTTCAGATTTATCTATAACTATTTTTTTTGATAATTGCTCTATACTCATTCCATCTGAATTTTTAAGTTGATTTAATATTTCTTTCTCAATATTTCTTTCTTTTTTGACCACTTGATTTTCAGAATCAATTTCTTGTGTTTTGTTTTTATGCTTCTTTGAACCTGAGATCATAAAACTTATAAGATCATTTGTATCTTCAAACGGTCTTGCAATAACATTAGACGAAATCAATTCTCCAACCTTCTTTGCAGCTTCTTTTCCTGCATCTACAGCAGCCAAACAAGATGCTAAATCACCTCTAACCACAACTGTAACCAGCGCTTTGCCAATTTTAAAGTAATTAACTAATCGCACATCAGCAGCTTTAACCATTGCATCAGATGCTTCTATTGCACCGATGTAAGATCTGGTTTCAACAAATCCCAATGATTGGTTTAACATATTTTTAGAATCGTTTATCACCAAACTTACCTATTTATCTTACGTGCAATTGATAACGAATCGGTGTTTGAGCAACTTCCAAAACTGCTTCTTGAAAAGCATCGCAAGCTGCCTGGCAGGCTGCTTGTGTACCTGTTAACAATGCGCCTGAATAGTTTGTTTCTGACGGCGGTGCAAACCAGGTTTTTATTTCAACGCTTGCTCTTTTTAACGCAAGGTCTATTGCATAATTTGCTTCAAGCGGAGGTGCGATCAGGTAAGCAAGTGCATCACCCGTGTTAATACCCGCCACTTTTGATAAATATGATCCCGTACGTGAAATTAAATGTGGAAAAAATGTTATCGTATTATCTTCGTTAGCAGAATACCATATCGCACGATTTTTTATGTAATCAATAGCTGAGTTTAATCCTGATTCAACTTCGCCGGGAGTTGGACCAGATAACATTGCAATTATTTCGCCTGATAATTTTCCTGATGCATGAGCTGAACCTGCATAAAATGATTTCGCGTATATTACTTCTACATCTGCCATCTTCGTTGCTTCATCAATTGCAACATAACATGCATCATCAATATCGCAAGTAAGTAAGCCTACACTTCTATGCTTCTCGGGCAGGTTAAGATGTTTAGCGAAACCAGAGTCAACCGAAGAAATTAATCTAACTGCTAATACATTTGCTGTGATTGGATCTAATGTTGCCATGCTTTTTACCTGTTCTTATAATTTATTTGATAATTTTATTCCGCTCGCTTTATTTGCAAGCATATTCTTTACAACATCAACAATAACTGCTGATGCTTCAACGGGTGGCGTGCCCTGTCTGTGAATATTTGATATAACGGTTCTATCTGATTCAACAGTATTTGCAACAGTAGGTTTATACACCATGTAAGAACTCATACTTTCCGATTGTCCGAGTCCGGGTCTTTCGCCGATTAACAGAACAACAACATCAGCACCAAGTAATTCACCAATTTCATCTTCAACTTTTACTCTTCCGTATTTTACAAAGAAAGGAGTGCCCACATTTATACCTGCAGATTCAAATCCTTTCAACAATGGAGGAAGAATTTCTTCATAGTTTATAGTAAGCGCATCGGTACTTAATCCATCAGATAATACAATTTGCACCTGCGGATTTTTTTTACATTTTTCATTAATTGTTTTAATAGCATCAGCCGAAAGTCTTCTGCCCAAATCAGGTCTGGTTAAATACTCATCTTTATTTTCAACCTTTGTTTGCACAATAAAGAATCCTGTTTTCTGAACCCATTCTTCCGACACTTCTTTAAAAACAGTATCGCGGGAAAGGGAGTGATCTGCAAGAAATCTTAACGAGGTTATAGTTCTCGGTCTCGGTCCGCAGTTTCCAACGCTAACTCTTGCATTGGTAGATTTTCTTATTTCCTTTACCACTTCAGGGTTTTTAGAATTTTCAACACCAACCCAAATTTTAAATTCATCATTTGCAAGATCAGGCAAGCTTGCACCAGAATCGCACACAGGTGCAGACTTTTCAAGCGGCGCAACTTCGATAATTTTTTTTGGTGAAGGGTTATTACTTTTAATTTCTTTCAGTACTGCTTCAACCAATTGTTCTATTTGTTTATTCTCCATCGTTCAATTCCTTTCTTATGAAAATATTGATGGATCACCGGCAATTGCCGTTAATTTTCCATCCGACATTAATCCAAATTTCTCCATCCATTTCTCATATTCAGGGCACGGACGAAGGTTTAACAACTGTCTTATAGTAGCAGTATCGTGGAAACTTGTAGTTTGATAATTAAGCATTATATCATCACCCATTGCAACACCCATAACGAAATTACAGCCAGCAGATGCAAGTAAAATAGCTAAGTTTTCAATTGTGTTTTGATCGGCATTAGCATGATTTGTATAACAGGCATCGGCACCCATAGGTACTCCTGTAAGTTTTCCCATAAAATGGTCTTCAAGTCCGGCACGGGTAATTTGTCGTCCATCGTAAAGATATTCGGGTCCAATAAATCCAACCACAGTATTTACCATGTAAGGTTTGTATCGTTTAGCTAATCCATAGCATCTGGCTTCAAGTGTAACTTGATCAGCGCCAAAATGAGCATCTGCAGATAATTCAGCTCCCTGCCCAGTTTCAAAATACATCATATTGGGTCCGGCAATTTTGCAATAGTGCTTGCCAATTTCGTAAGCTTCATCAAGCATTGAAACTGATATTCCAAATTCATTATTTCCTTTTTCTGATCCGGCAATACTCTGGAAAATCAATCCAGCAGGTGCACCATCTTTAATTGCTTTCATTTGATTTGTAACGTGAGCAAGAATACAATTTTGAGTTGGTATCTGATACTTTTGTATAATTTCATCTGTTGTGTGCAAAAGTTTTTTTATGTTTTCCGGAGTATCAATAACCGGGTTGATACCGATAACAACATCACCTGCACCGTAAGAAAGACCCTCAAATATTTGAGCCCTTATACTTTTTACGTCATCACGTGCATCATTTGGCTGCAGTCTGTTTCCAAAAGTACCGGGTAATCCTGACGTTGAATTTGCTTTAGTAACAACGCGAATTTTATTTCCTGCATAAATCAAATCCATGTTAGACATCAATTTAGCTACGGCAGCAACCATCTCAGAAGTTAAACCTCTCCTAAGTCTTTCAATATCTTCATGAGTGGTTGTATCAGCCAATACATATTCACGCAATTCAGAAACAGACCAGTTTTTTATACGGGAATAATGTGTTTCATTAACTGCGTCTTGGATAATTCTTGTAACCTCATCAGTTTCATAAGGAATAACAGGGTTATTTCTTAAATCTGATAAAGTTAAATTGCTAAGCACATATTTTGCTGCAACTCTTTCCTGGGAAGTTTCAGCAGATACTCCTGCCAGTATATCACCGGAACGAAGTTCATTTGCTTTAGCCAAAACATCTTTTACATCTTTAAATGTATAAGTTTTGCCAAATAATAGCGCACTTAATCTCATTGATCACACCTCTTGTTTTTATGGAAACGCAAGCGACTTAATTGTTAATGGTACTATTTCACCACCGAAATAACTTTTACCGATATCGATATAATCACCTTCGTAAACTATTACCTCATCTATAATTGCAAGAGGATGCGATTTTAGTTCCGGTGCTAATTCCATACCCAGAACTTTTCCGATATCGTTAAATGATAAAACTAAGGCTGGTAAATTATTTTCGCTGCGATATTTTTTAAATATTTTAATTAACTCTGATGCACTTTTCTGAACTGCTTTGTAAGTAACGGGCATTTCTTTCGAAAGATAAATTGCATAATCATCATTTGATAAACTTATATC
>JAGOXU010000041.1 GCA_018059515.1 Ignavibacterium sp. | reverse complement strand
TACTTGGATTGAATGGATTTGGATAGTTTTGACCTAATGCAAATTCTTTTATTCCTAAAACTTCAACTTCTATTGCATCTGAATATTCAAATGTTCCATTAAAGTCAACTTGTTTTAGTCTGTAAGTGTAACTTCCTGCTTTTACATTTTGATCTGTATATGAATAGTTTTGTACATCTGTTGTTGTTCCGTGTCCAGCTACAAATCCTACAACCTGATATTCACTTCCATTGCTTCTTTCGATCTGGAAGCCGCTGTTGTTTAATTCGGTTGCTGTACTCCAGTTTAGATTTACATTCTTGTTATCCGTTGTTGCTGCAAATGATGTTAATTCTACCGGAACTACAAACGTTAATAGCATATTATCAAAATAGACATAATCATAGTTGAATGAGTTGCCTGTAAATGATAATTCTAATTGTAAATTATTTGAACCGGATGCAGGGCTAGTAAAGTCGAATGTAAAGTCTGCTGGTCCTACGTTTGCTGTTGGATCTACAATTGACCACAATGGAATTTTTGTTACACCGCCGTCATAAGTTGCATCTAATGCTATTGTACCTGAAGGATTTGCATACCAGTCAAAGTACATTTTAAATGCAAATGTTAATGCTGTTGAATTAGGTGCATTTATAACTACTGATCTTAGTCTTGATTCACCATTAAAGGATGGAGTCCAACTCAATTTTAATTCTGGTGTTGTACCGCCTGCATTTGTACCTGCGGCTGATGACCAGTTTGTTAAACCTAATGGTCCAACTACCGTCCATTGACTAAGATTAGCAAATAAATCTTCAAATAATACGTTTGGATTTTGTTCAGTTGTAAATGACCATGTTGTTGCTGATGCACTGCAAGTATCATTTTTATCTACAACTCTCCAATTATATGTAGTAGCATACTGAAGTGGTGCAGGTATTGCAAAAGTAGTAATTGGCGCACCGCTGTAAACAGAAACTACGTTTCCAACTGGTCCAAAAAATACTTCAACATTGTTTGTACCTGCGCCATTTGTCCAGGTTATATTTCCCGGTGTAGTTATATTAACACCTGTTGTCCCACTTGCAGGGCTTGGGTTTGTTGCAGCACCAACCGGACAAGGAGGTCCACATGGAGCGTTGATAGCAAATGAAGTAATTTCAACACCACCCCAGCTTAACACTAAGGTTGTTGCACCAGTTGTTAAATTAGCTGTTCTTAATTCACCAGCACTTGTTGTCCCATTATAAGCAGCTAAATATAATATTCCGGTTTCAGCATCAAAATCTGCATCTTGCGCATAATTAGCCACAAATCCAAGAGGACCTACGACAGTACCGGCACCAGTGGATAAATCAATACTAACAAGATTATCACCAACAATATCAACACCGTATGCACTACCAGCACAATTGATAGCTACTGCAATTAATCCGGCACAATTTGTTACAGTACCTACCAACGTAGCCGCAGCAGTTGAACGATTTACGGTATATAATTGAGAGGTTGTTATATCTGTGGTTCCAAGGTACATAGTTGAGTTTGCATAGTTCCAAGCAACTGAAGTTATAGTCTGAGTTCCAGCAACTCCCGTGATAGTTCCAACAACGGTTTCTGCACCTGTAGTAACATTTACAGTAATAAGTGTCAATGGCGATCTTACTGCATAAAAAGTACCGTTACCATCAAAATCGCCGCCTTGATGTAAAGTACCACCCGTTGGGCCAACTAATCCAAGGGTACCTGCAGGTATAGCAACGTTGTACCATTGGTTACCAATGCCATCGGCTCCGTAACCTGTAGAGAGCAAATCAATCGGATGTGAAACACCTTGATTAAGATAAGATGTTGCATTTGGATCTAAACCAATTGAAGGGGCTGTTTTTTGTGCTAGAAGCATTGTATTAATACCGAAAAGTAATAATACTGCAATAGCAAAGTAACTACGAAAAGATTTGAACATAGAACCTCCGTGAAATAATTTAGTATATGATTAGTTAGTATAACTTTAATTGTTGTTTAAAAAAACAACATATTAATTTTTGATATTTCAACACTACTATAAAATGATTTGTGGGATTACTTGGGATGAAAATAATCATAAAAATCAATATAGTGCCAAACAATCTCTAAATGGCTTCGAGATTTTAATGAATATTTCTATTCTAAGCAAATATTTAATCGACTTAGTTTAAATATTAATAAAAATAATTTTATGCCAAAGTTACTTTACATTTATCTTTTCATTCTTCTTTATTGATTCTTCAGACAATTTCTTTTTGAAATCCATAATCCTTTTTTGCATATCTGAATTTCCGGTTCCGAGTATCTGGGCTGCAAGAATTCCCGCATTTTTTGCACCGTTAATTGCAACTGTTGCAACGGGTACTCCCGATGGCATTTGTACGATTGATAAAAGAGAATCTAATCCTTCTAACGATTTGGATTTGATGGGAACACCAATTACAGGCAATGGTGTAAATGCAGCAGTAACACCCGGTAAATGGGCAGCGGCACCAGCGCCAGCAATTAAAACCTTCATTCCCTTTTCGTGTGCATTGCTTGCATATTCTGCGAGTAAATGTGGACTGCGATGAGCTGAAATAATTTTCATCTCATTTGTTATTCCAAATTCATTTAAAATATCTGATGCTTCTTTCATAATTGGAAGATCAGAATCACTGCCCATAATTATTCCGACTTGAATTGTTTTTGACATAATTTGCCTTTCTATTTTTATTTATTTCCAGTTTACTTGTTTTATATTTTTTCCATCCGATTGCAAAAGAACCGCGCCCATTTCATCAGTTCTGTAAATCTTTGAATTTAATTTTAGTAAAGAATTTATAACTGATTTTGCAGGATGATTAAATTTATTTTTTATTCCCGCACTAACCAAGGATATTTTTGGTGTTACTAAATTCAAAAAAGCTAAAGAAGATCCTGTTTTACTTCCGTGATGCCCAACTTTTAAAACATCGGAATCAAGCATTGCTATAAAATTAGATGCAAGAAAATATTCCGCCGGATGTTCGCAATCACCAACAAACAAAAATGAAGTTTTACCGAATACTATTTTTATTACTCCGCTTTTATTATTACTCGAAAAACTTTTATAAGAATAACTATTTGGATCATTTAAAAAATATATTTTTGTGTTACCAACATCGAAGGAATATTTATCATAGCTTTTGCTTTTTACTTTTCTATCCTTTAAAAACTTTTCTAATCGTAAAGATTTTGTATTTGAATCCGGTTGAGGTCTGAATATTTCGTTTATTCTATCGTTATAAATCAACGAAATAAATCCACCATAATGGTCTAAATCTAAATGAGAAATAAATCCATAATCAATTTTTTTAATCCCAAGATAATCTAATAAAGGGATAATTACTCGTTCACCATTATCGATAAACGGATTTGCTTCACCCGCATCGATTAATGCTGTTTTGCCGTTCGGAAATTGGATAAGAAATGTATCGCCCTGTCCAACATCAACCATAAAGATATTTAGTTTATTTTTTTCAAGTATTTCTCTGTTATCAAAAGTAGAATAAATGATCATTGAAAAAATTAATATGATTGGCAGTGCAATTTTTAAATAAAGTCTATCTGTTTTTTGGATTGCTAATAAAATCAAACCTAATCCTGCATAAAAAATAATTGCATCTTACAAAGAATAATTTCTTATCCACAAAAAAGAAAAATCTAAACTACCGGTGTATCTTATAAATGAAATCATCCAACCGGAAATCAAATCGTTAGCTGCTGCAAAATAAATTGCAATGCTGTATGAAAACAATCCAACAAATACTGTTATAAATGCAACTCCGATTATCACACCAACTGCTGGAATAACAATTAGATTTGCAAACAGCGCAATTACAGATAGCTTACTAAAATATGCAAGTGTAAAAGGCAGAGTGCCGATTTGTGCGCTTAACGATACACCGATAAATAATAAAATATTTTCTATCCACTTTTGCTTTATGTGCATTTTAAATATTATTTTTTTGAAATAAGGATGAAGAATTCCAATCGCGAGAACAGCCGAAAACGATAATTGAAACCCCGGATTATAAATTTCATTTGGATTTATTTAAAGTATTATAAACGCAGCAATTGAAATTGAGTTTATAATATTTGTAGTTCTGTTTGAAAGAAAAGCGAGAATAATTACAACCGTCATTAATGTTGCCCGAAACACTGACGGAGGCACACCTGTTAAAAACATAAATCCTAATAATCCAAGTATGGTAAGTGTTGATCGAAGATAGATTCCAAATCGTCCGAAGATGAAAATAAAAATTATAAGCACGTACCCCACATGCAAACCGGAAACAGCAAGTATATGTACAACACCTGAATTTATAAACTCATTTTTAGTTTCAAAATCTATTTCACTTCTGTCTGCAAGCAGCAATCCGCGTAACAATCCTGCGGTTTGTTGATTATGCAAATCGTGAATTATTTTATCAATTGACTTTCTAACAGTGAAGAGTAAAGATTTAAAAAAACTTTTTTCTGATGAAAGAATTTTAATACTGTCCGTATCGTAAGAAACAAACAATCCTGTTATACCATTTTGTTTTAGATATTTATCATTATCAAACTCACCGGGATTTCTTCTGTCTCTTCCTTTTTGAAACGTACCTGTTAAGAATATTTTATTTCCAGAGTTAATCTTTCTGTAAAAATCCTTTCTTTGTTCATCATCACCCCTGAATTTACAAATCAATTTGTCGTTGGCTGCAATCAATTTGTTATCTATAAAAATTGAATCAGCCCTAACAGTAAAAACTATTTCAAATGATCTTTTGAGTTCAACATCTAAAACTTGAGCATAAAGCTCTGCATTTTTTTCTTTTTGATATTTAGTGAGTGGAGTATTTATTTGTGTTTGATTTTGAGTTACAATTAAATATCCAAAAGCAAACATCATCAATAATAAAAATGATGATAAAAGAATTTTATTAAATCGAAATTTTAGATAATCGAAAATTATTAGTAATAGAATTAAAAGCACAAAGAAAAATATTATTTGAAAATAGTTGAAATGGAATTGGAAAAAGTTTGAAGCAAGGATTCCAATTATAAATGCTATTGTAGATTTTATAAATGGATAATTTTTCAAGTGCTATATTTTATTATTGATGGTTTTATATCGGACAAATCTTTTATGCTCTCAGCAAACTGCTTTGCATTTTTTCCCGCAGTAATCGTAAGAGCGGGATTTAACGTGTGAGTTTTTACAGACAGATCTTCAATGTTTCCATGATCAGAACAAATAACTAAAGTCAATTCATCTGAATTAAGTTCAGTTAAGATAGTAAATAAAAATTTATCAAGATTATTGTAGATATTATCAAACTCATCCGCAATTCTGCCGTGTCCTAAGTGGTCAGTTAAAAAAAATTCAAATAATGTAAAATCATTTTTAGCTGCTGCATTTAATAGTCTTCTTGCAGCAATTTCAGGACTAATAATTTTAAGCTGATAATTTAATTTACGATTCCATCTTTCATTTGTAATCTCAGCAGTTAGAGCTGTTTTTCTCCTGATTTCTTTAATCGTATTTAATTTAACGCCTGTTAAACGGCAGCTTAAAGATGTTACGCTTAATCTTGTTTTACCTGATCTTAGGTAATCAAAAAAAACTTTTGGAAAAGCATTTACAAAACTTACTTTTTTATTGCTGTCTTTATACGTTTTAAAAATATTTTCTTTTTCGATGATTGGAATTGTTGTTGAATATGGAAATGGACCAAAATGTTTTCCAACAAATTTTGGTGCATTCATTCCGCAGAATATTGATACCTGCCCTGTTCCGCTTTGTGGTAAACCTTCAACACCTAATCTTGCATCGACAGGAAATAAATAAACTCCGTTTTTATTTAAATATTGATTTTCTAAATGTGGAATTTCTCCAAAGATTTTTTCAAATGTTTCAAATCCATATTTGAAAAACGGATTAAACTCATAATCCTTTTTTCCAATCCCAATACCGTCAATAAATATCATTAAAACATTATTCATTTTTATCCGATTTTTTTGATTCAACTAAAATGGTAACCGGACCATCATTAATAATTTTTACTTGCATCATCGCACCAAACTTTCCGGTTTTAATTTTTTCTGCACCAAGATTTTGTTTCATCCGCACAATAAATTTTTCGTAAATCGGAATTGCAATTTCAGGTCGCGCAGCATCAATAAAACTTGGTCTGTTTCCTTTTTGTGCATCTCCATACAGTGTAAACTGAGAAATTATTAATACTTCTCCATCAACATCTTTTAATGATAAATTCATTTTATCATTTTCATCTTGAAAAATTCTTAAGTTTGAACATTTATCTGCAACAAATAATAAATCGTTTTCAGTATCATCGGATCTGATTCCAAGTAGGATTACAATCCCCTTTCCAATTTCTTCTTTATAATTTTCTTCGGATATGTAAACGCTGCCTTCCGATACCCTTTGAACAAGTGCTCTCATTTAAGTTCTCCGCAAATTATTCTTTCTATTCCGGAATAATCTTTTGTGATTTTAATATTTGTAAATCCTGAAGCTTCAATCAAATTAAAAATTCTTTGCTGCTGATCTTTCCCGATTTCAAAATATAATTTGCCGCCAATATTTAAAAGTATTTTTGAAGATAAAATAATTTTATTGTAAAAAGTTATTCCATCTCCGCTATCAGTTAATGCAATGCGTGGCTCGCAAACTTTTAGCTCAGGTTCAAGTGTTTCAAAATCTTTTTCAGAAACGTACGGCGGATTTGAAACTATCAAATCAAATTTGCCAAGCTGGTTTATATCGCTGTTTAATATATCAAATAACGTTAAATCAATTCTATCCAGCAATAAATTTAATTCAGCATTTTGTTTTGCAACCTGTAATGCTTTTTCACTAATATCAATCGCGGTAACTTTTATCTTTGGTAAGTTTTTTAGAAGTGAAAGTGAAATGTTTCCACTGCCAACACCAATATCCAAAATCTTTAGCTCAGCATTTTTATCGGTTTCATTAATAATTTGCTCAACAAGCAGTTCTGTTTCAGGTCGTGGAATTAAAACATTTTCGTTTACTATTAATTTCATTCCGTAAAACTCAACATTACCAACAATGTACTGCAACGGAATTCTCAATCCACGCTTGCGAATTGCTTCTCGATAAGTTTGGACTTCACTTTCGGCAAGTGGTTTATCAAAGGCAAGATAAAGTTCTAATCGTTTACATTTCAGAATTTCAGCAAGTAAAATTTCTGCGTTAGCTCTTGGGGACTCTACACCTTTTTTTTCAAGAAACTCTGTGGAAAGTTTTATAACTTCTAAAACTGTAATCATATAAATGATAATTGATTTTTGGAGAAATGCTTAACTCATCTTACGTAAACTTATTTTAGAATTATACCAAGTTTATCAAAATCACTCTTCGACTACGCTTAGAGTGACTAAGTTAGTGTTAATTATAATTTCATAGTCATACTGAGCGCAATCGAAGTATGACCAGCAGACTTAACACTTAACACAAAGGCAAATTTAAATATTTATTTCAATCTATCTTTAAGAGTGTAGATATTATCAATCTCACTTGGATCATAACCACGTAACACACCAACGTAATAAGAAATCCAATCGCCTATATAAATTAAATCTAACAAACGCACTTTAAATAATTCTTCACTGCTTTTTAACGTAAGTGTTTCAACTCCGCTTTTTGCAAAAATATCTTTTAAGATTTCAAATCTTTTTTCTATCTGCGGATGATAAGATTCATCAACAATGTTTATAATTTTTGAATGGAATACTTTTTCCTGATATGATTCCCAGCCAATAATTTCATTGTGATTCATTTCCGGAATTTCATTATGAAAGGCATGAAGTTTTGAATTTTCATTCAACTGACATTTAAATCTGTAACCGACTGCACTTGTAGAATCAGCAACAGAATAGATAACCGGAATAAATCCCACCAAAGATTCTGCAAATTTGTATGCAGAGTTTCCATCCTGTGAATATTCAATTCCCTTTTGCTTCCAAAGATTAATTATTTTTTCAACAACTTCAGTTTGATCATAAACAAGATTTAAATTTTGAAAAACTTTTAACAACGAAAAGAAACTTAATCCAAGTGAGTAGCGTGGTTGAAATCCTGTTTGAACTTTTACTATTTGAAAGTTTTTACTTTTTGCAATTGCTTCAACTTCACCACCGGTAGTTATGCAAACAATTTTGCATCCCACTTCAATGGCTTGTTTTAATGATGAAATTGTTTCCTCAGTATTTCCGGAATAGGATGAAGCAATAAATAATGTATTCTTACTAGCAAACTTTGGCAAATTATAATTTCGGTTTACAATGATTGGAATAGAAATTTCATTTGCTAAAAAATTTTTTATAAGATCAGCACTGATTGCAGAGCCGCCCAATCCGCTTATAACGATGTTTGATAATTCGGATGAGTTTATTCCATCAATTTTAAATTTATTGCCCCACGCAAACTCAACTTGTTTGTATGTATTAATTAAAACATCAAACTGATTTTGCGGATCGTACTTTGCGGCGTATTCTTTTATTTGCATTAAATAATATTCCTGGTTCTTGTTATGTTATTATCATCAAAAAACTTTTTAACTTTATTCTGAATATCAATTTCAGTTTTACATTTTAAACATTCTTCAGCCAATGCTTTTGCTTTTTTAAATTCAAAACCGCGAATAATTCTTTTAGCATAAAGAAGAGTTGCGGGGCTCATACTTAAAGAATCCATTCCTAAACCAACCAACAGCGGAATTGCAAGTGTATCAGCCGCCATTTCTCCGCAAATGCTAATCGGAATTTTCCCTTGTTTTGCAGCTTCTACAGTATGATGAATAGTTCTGATAACAGCGGGATTAAATTCCTGATACAAATCAGAAACTAAATCATTACCGCGATCAACAGCCATTAAATATTGTATTAGATCGTTTGTACCGATACTGAAAAAATCAACTTCGTCAGAAAATTCTTTAGCCATAACAGCGGCTGATGGAACTTCAATCATAATTCCAACTTTAATTTGATTATCAAATTTTATTTTTTCTCTTTTCAAATCACTTTTACATTCCTGAATAATATCATTTGTACGCCAAACTTCATCGAGAGTGGAAATCATTGGAATCATAAAACGAACATTTTTATTTTCACTTGCACGCAGCACAGCACGAATTTGAGTTCTAAATAGCGATTCATTTTCCAAAAGAAATCGTATCCCGCGCAAACCTAAAAATGGATTAGGCTCTTTGTAATCACTTATACTAAACTTATCTCCGCCAACATCAAATGCCCTAATGGTAATAACTTTAGGATACATTCTTGAGGCAAGCTTTGAATAAATATTTGCTTGTTCATCTTCTTCAGGAAAAAAACCAAGTTCATTTAAAATTTGTTCCGATCTGTATAATCCAATACCGGAAGCATTGCTTGTAAGTACAACATCAATCTCACCTGTAACATCAACATTTGCTTCTAACTTTATTTCTTTTCCATCTAATGTAACAGCGGGTTGATCTCTTAATTCCTCTAATCCCTTTTGAATCTCCTGCAGTTTCTTTTGCTTTTCAGTAAAGAAATTAATTTGATCTTTAGTTGGATTTGGAATTATATAACCATGAAATCCATCAACAATAATTGTATCGCCATCCTTAATAAGTTCGGTTGCATTATGAGTTCCAACAACTGCGGGAATATTTAACGAACGCGAAATGATCGCTGTGTGCGAAGTTAATCCACCATGATCCGTTACAAATGCCAACGCATCTCTTCTTGAAAATAAAAGCGTATCAGCAGGAGTTAAAAATTCGCTGATAACAATTAATTTAGTATCAATTTTTGATTGCCATCTTTTCTTTTGCAGATTTCGTATGATACGATTTTTAATATCTTCAATATCGTGCGCACGTTCTTTCATATAGGGTTCTTGCGAGATTATCATCAACTCTTGATATTTAGAAATCTCATTTGCAACAATATACTCCGGCTGAATTTTTTCTTTGCTAATTCTATCTTCAATATTCTGGATTAAAATCGGATCATCAAGAATCATTACTTGAGCTTCAAAAATTGCAGCACGAACTTCATCCATTTTTTCGCGTGCAAATCCAAATATTTTATTTAATTCTTTTTTTGAATGAAGCAGAGCTTCACGAAAATTTTCTATTGCCTCATCAACATCGGTTATTGGTGCATTGCTGATATCAAGTTTTTCTTTTGTAAAAAGATAAACCTGCCCGATAACAATTCCGGGTGCAGCAGCAATTCCTGTAATTTTATTTTCAGCGTTTTTGTAGATGTCTTTAAATGACTTCATAACTCGTCAAACCCCCTTTCAAAGTATGCTGATATTTCATCACAAGCTTGTTGTTCATCAGGACCATCAAAAGTTAATTTCAATTCAGAACCGATTTCAGCCGCAAGCGTCATCACACCGATAATACTTTTACCATTAATGCTCATTCCATCACGATAAATAAAAAAATCACTTTTGTATTTTGCAGCAAGTTTAACAAGTGTAGCTGCGGGACGAGTATGAAGTCCAGCCTTATTTGCTATCTTAACAGTTTTTTCAATCATTATTTATTTCTTTTGATTAATGAATCCGCAAGCCAGTGGAATATTTCAATCTCACCCTTGTTTGATAGTTTATTAATTGAGTTCAAAGCTTTGTTTGTATAACTACGCATTGCTCTTTTAGCATCATCAATTACTCTGAGCTTTTCATATATCTTTTTGTAATAATCAATTTGATTTTCTTTGATACCTTTATTAGCAATTACTTTTAGTAAATCTGTTTTGTCTTTGCCTTTTGCTTTTTCAAGCGCTTTAATAAACAAAAATGTTTTTTTACCTTCCATCAAATCGCCGCCGATTTTTTTACCAAACTCAAATTTATCAGCAGTAATATCTAAAAGATCATCCTGAATTTGAAATGCAATTCCAAGATACTTTCCATAGTTTGAAAGCGCTTTAATATCCTCTTTACTTCCATCAGCAAGATATCCACCAAGCTCGCAGCACATTCGAGCAAGCGCGGCAGTTTTTTTCTCAATCATATCGATATATTCGGGAAGCGAAACATTTTTACGAGTTTCAAATTCAGTATCTAAACTTTGTCCTTCGCAAACTTCAACCAAACCTTTTGTAAATGAATCAAGTGCTTGCTTTGCATTAACCTTGCAATCCTTCAACAAAAATTCGTATGCAACTGCGGCAAGAATATCGCCGGTTAAAATTGCAGTATTTAAATTATATTTTTTATGAAGAGTTAAATTTCCCCTGCGTAAATCTGCATTATCCATTATGTCATCGTGAACAAGGGTAAAGTTATGAAGCATCTCAACTGAAAGAGCTGCGTTATAATTTTTTTTATAATTTCCGCCAACAGCGTTTGCAGAAAGTAAAACAAGTAACGGTCGTAATCGCTTGCCGCTGCTTTCTAAAATATAGGATGCCGGATCATAAAGCGAATATGGGTTTCTATTCTTTAAAGCTAATTTAAGTTTTTGATCTATTATTTTTCTTTCTCGTTCATAGAAGGAAGTGAATTTCTTTACTTGATTTAAATTCAAAACAAAAGTTCCTTTTTAATTAGTTTATCTTTTTTAAGCTGTAAAAGATTTTGTGAACCTGTTAAGTACATTATTTTTTTAAGATGCTGGAACCAATTTACAATTAATTTTTTAACTGCTTCTTCATCATTTCTCATCAATGTCTGCAAAATAATTCTTGCCGAAGCAGCGATATCAGAACCCAAAGCAAATGCCATTGCAAGATCATTTGCAGAGTTTATGCCGCCAGACCCGATTAGTGTAAAATTGTATTTCCTTTTTAGAGGATAAATTTCTTTAAGACAATAAGATGTTGGCAAACCCCAATCCCAAAAATCATTTTGCGATGATTTATTTCTCAACAATTCAACACCAGCCCAGCTTGTTCCGCCTGCACCTGCAACATCAATTCCGCTTACACCTAAATCTAAAAGTCTTTTTGCAGCCTCTTTACTTATCCCAGAACCAACTTCTTTAATGATTATTGGCACTTTAGATTTTTTAATTAGCTTTTCTATTTTTTTTAACAACCCAACAAAGTATGGTTCGCCTTCTTTCTGCAAAAGTTCCTGCAAAGGATTTAGATGAACAACAAATGCATCCGCTTCCAGCATATCAATTAACGATAAAATATCTTTCAAGTTTTTTGATTGAACAAGTTGTGCGGCGCCAATATTACCAAGTACGGGAACACTTTTAGCAGTTTTACGAATTACTTTATAACTATTGTGATAATTTCTATTTTCAATCGCTTGTCTCTGGCTTCCAACACCTATTGGGATTTTCAAATTCTCAGCAATTACCGCGAGCCGTTCATTTATCTGTTCTGCTTCTTCTGTTCCGCCTGTCATGCAGGAAATTAGGAATGGATAATCAATATTCTTAGAAAATAATTTTGTTTTAAAAGATATTTTAGAAATATCAACTTCAGTTATTGCGTTATGGATAAAGTCATACTTATCAAATCCATTTGTCTTGGAATTGAAAGCAACTTTGTCGGTTAAACAAAGTTCAATGTGCTCTTTTTTTCTTTTAGAAGTTTCTGTTAAAGCTTTAGACATTTCTGAATTGATTATTTATTTGTTTGCAAAATATGGAAAATAAAATAAATATTCTCGTAGGTAATAGATTCTCACCCATGTCCGAAAGATTCCTTATAAACAAAAATCTCAAAGAAATGTTTAAGGGATCGAACAATACGGAAAAGGCTATAAACAGATATTTTAGGCTGCGACAAACAAGCTGCTATTCGTTTTTGGTTTTTAGATATAAAAAATTATTGGAAAAGTTTTTGTATTAATTCATCTTTCGAAATCGACAACTGATTTGATTTTTCTTACAAAATATTATTAAGCGTTCCAATTTTAATTGGATTATGATTTGGAATAGTGATGTAAAATAGATTTGAGTTGATTTTTGCTGATAATCGAATATGACTGCCAGTTTGTCTTGATTGTTCGTATCCCATGTTACTCAATGATTTAATTAAATCTTTAGCATTAATATCACGAGGGGTTTTCATAAAGCGATTTGTTCTTCTCTTTGAAATCTAATATTTACAAATGATGGCATTTCATTTTCATCAAAATGGCAGCGAACCGCATCTAAAATATTTTTTTTAATTTCGTCTTCGGATTCACCTTCGCTAAAAATTGGATAACCTATAGCTTTGGCTTCAAAACCACCATCTAAAGATTCTTCGATCAAAAAAATAATTTCCTTGTTCTTCATAATTTCTCCTAAAATTCAATTAGAAAATAATAATAAAAACCGATTGTCGAAATAGCATTATTCATATTGTAGGAATCGGTTGCGAGACAAATCACTAAATAAATTTTATAAATTCATTTTCATCCACAAACAATCTATCGACAACTACTTCTCCGCGCAATGAGTTTGTTAAAATTATTTTATCTGCTTCAATCAAATCATTTATATGTAATCTGCGTTCACGAATCATTGAATTATTTTTTAATAAATGTTTGCGATAGACTCCTCCTAATATTCCTGCGCTTAACGGCGGAGTTGATATTACATCATTCTTGTAAATAAAAATATTTGAGATTGCACCTTCCGATACTTCATTAAATTCATTCAAATAGATTATATCAAAAAATCCTTTTGAAGAATATTTTTGATATTCACGGTTATAGAGCGTTCGATTAGTTGTTTTAAAATATTGAAATTTATTTTTTGAATTAATTCTATTTGTTGAAACTATTACATCAATATTTTTGGATAACTCAGATAAGATTGATAGTGAATACGAAAGTTTACCAAACTTGTTCAACGATATTCTTAATCGGTATGATTTAACATCAATATTCTTAATGATCTTTTCTAACTGTTCCTCAATACTTTTTTTATCAAATTTAAAAAGAAAAAATTCTGCTGATTGCTGCAATCTGTTTAAATGCCCATCCAATAAAAATATTTTACTGTCTTTTAAAAGCATCGTCTCAAAAATCTCAAATGGTTTTTCTGGTTGTGATAAAAATTTTCCTTTAAGTTTTGTTTCTTCATATTCTTCGCTGGCAACGCTGTCCCAAACAATTCCGCTTCCAAGACCAATTTCTCCTTTACCGGATTTTTTATTAATTGTTAGAGTTCTAATTGGAACATTAAAAGTAATTTTACTCTCTCCAATCAAACCTATTCCACCAGTGTAAATACCGCGCGGTTCTTTTTCAAGTTCATTTATAATTTCCATCGTTCTCATTTTTGGCGCACCCGTAATTGAACCGCATGGATAAATATTTTTCAACACATCAGAAAGTTTTATGTTCTTCCTAAGTTTAGATTCAATCGTACTTATCATTTGATAAACCGATTCATATTTTTCAACTTCAAAAATATTTTTAACATTCACAGAACCATACTTACTAATTTTTCCCAGGTCATTTCTTATCAAATCAACAATCATCACATTTTCCGCACGATTTTTTTCACTGTTCTCCAATTCATATTTTATAAGTGAATCAACCGCAGTTTCAATTCCTCGTTTGGTAGTTCCTTTCATCGGCTTAGAAATGATTTTACTTTTTTCAATTTCAAAAAATAATTCCGGTGAAAGAGAAATGATTACATCTTTGGAATTGTTAATTATAGCTATGTACCGCGCTGATTGATTGAACAATAGATGACTGAATAATCCTGAGTATGAGCCTTCAAAATTAAACTTCCCTTTCATCGTGTAGTTAACCTGATATGTATCCCCTTCTTCAATGTATGATTTTATTTTTTTTATTGACTCTAGAAATTCATTTTTTGTAGTATTCAGTTTGAAATTCTTGATTTGAAATTTCTGTTTGAAATTAAAATCAATTTTACTCGATTTAATTTTTATCAAATCCTTTTTGTCGTAAAAGAAAAACTGAATCAGGTTTTCATTCTTTGGCAAATATCTGTTTAACCTTTTCTCAAATAAATATCCAGCTTCATAATTCAATAAAGAATATCCAATTAAGCCCTTTTCTATAAATCCATCTATTTGTGAAAAAGATTCATCGATATTTCTAAGAGATTTAATTTTAACAATTGCTTTTGGCTTTAAGAAAAGATATGAGTCGCTGTTTCCGTAAAATGGCGGCGTATAAAAAAACGCAGCGTGTGGTGTTGATAAAACCTTATTTATGATTTCTTTTATTTGCATAATTGTAGGGAACGGACTCACGTCCGTTCCGTGCCTATTTAATTACATCTAAATCGGATCGGTCAGGAGACCGATCCCTACATTCCATATTTAATTATCTTTATTAAAAACCATTTACTATTTTTAATCATTGCTAATTTAATAATACTCGAGAACACTTATGAACAAACCGCGTCTTTCCTTCTGGCAAATCTGGAATATGAGTTTCGGATTCCTCGGTATCCAATTCGGATTCGCTCTGCAAAATGCAAACGTAAGCAGAATTTTTGAAACGCTTGGTGCCAGCATAGATGCAATTCCAATCTTATGGATTGCCGCTCCAGTTACAGGATTAATTGTGCAGCCGATAATTGGGCATTGGAGCGATAAAACCTGGAACAAACTTGGGCGAAGACGACCGTTTTTTTTAGTTGGAGCTTTGCTCGCTTCCGCTGCAATCATTTTTATGCCTAACTCTCCAACTCTTTGGGTTGCTGCAGGAATGCTTTGGATAATGGACGCATCAATAAATATTTCTATGGAACCTTTCCGTGCGTTTGTTGGAGATATGCTTCCCTCAGAACAGCGTACAGTTGGATTTTCTATGCAAAGTTTTTTCATCGGAGTTGGTGCAATCGTTGCTTCTGCATTGCCATATATGATGACAAACTGGTTTGGAATTGCTAACACTGCACCTGCCGGAGAAATTCCTGATTCAGTTAAGTTTTCTTTTTACATTGGCGGCGCTGTTTTTCTACTTGCAGTGCTTTACACAGTTTTTTCAACTAAAGAATATTCGCCGGAAGAACTAAAAAAGTTTTCTGATGCGGAAAAGAAATTATCTCAAACAAAAACTTCAACCACAAATTTAATTTCGGCAGCATCTTTCAATAAAAATGGTTTGATTTGGATTTTTGTTGGACTGCTTGGTTCTGCAATCCTTCACTTTATTCTTCACGAAAATGATTTTGGACTTTACGTTTTATTCGTTGGTTCAATTATTTTTGGATTGTTACAATTAGCTGCTGGGTTCTTTACAAATCAAAATAAAACTTCTGGTGGATTAGTTTCCATCCTAAATGATCTTTACAAAATGCCAAAGACAATGAAGCAGCTTGCAGTGGTTCAATTTTTTTCCTGGTTTGCTTTGTTTGCAATGTGGATTTACACAACTCCTGCTGTAACACATCACATTTATGGTGCAACAGATCCAGCATCAGAATTATATAATCAGGGCGCGGATTGGGTTGGAGTTTTGATGTCAGTCTATAATGGGTTTGCCGCTGTAATGGCATTTGTGATTATGTGGATTGCAAAGATTACAAACAGAAAAACAGTCCATATGATTTCTCTTATCATTGGTGGAATTTCATTCGCATCATTCTATTTTATAAAAGACCCAAATTTACTTTTAGTTTCTGAACTTGGAATTGGGTTAGCGTGGGCTTCTATACTTGCAATGCCTTATGCAATTCTCGCAGGATCGCTACCTGCTGAAAAAATGGGAGTTTATATGGGCATCTTTAATTTCTTCATTGTAATTCCACAAATAACAGCTGCAGCAATTCTTGGTTTTTTTGTTAAAAACATTGTTGGCGGAGAAGCGATTTATGCACTTCTTCTGGGTGGTGTTTCTATGATAATTGCAGGTTTGTTTACTCTAATTGTGGATGATGTGGATTAGCCCCCTAAATCCCCCTAAGGGGGACTTTAAGTTCACTCGATTTCTTAATCAGAGAGTAATATTAGAATGACTAATACATAAATATATTTAATTATGAATAAGAAAAATAAATTCATAGAATTTGTTCTCTGCATAGAAAATAAAGACTGTGATGATTTAGAAAAAAGAAAAGTATATGCGGTTAAACCTGATTCGAAGGCAGAAGAAGATGGTTATTTAAGAATTATTGATGAATCTGGAGAGGATTATTTATATCCTAAAACTTACTTCACTTCCATCCAATTTCCTCAGGAGCTTCAAGATAGTTTATTCGTAAAATTATGATTTTATACTAAAATTTTGGTGAATAGATTTTTTTAATTTTTATTGAACCAAAAAATCTGATTGTAGAGAACGGACTCCTGTCCGTTCTTTGTAGCTTTGTTTTTTTTGTGTTATTTAATTTATGTGTTGTAAAATTTCCCATCATCCCTAATGGGATCGATCGGGAGATCGATCCATACATTTACAACTTCAACAAAAGTATTGCAGCAATACCAACAGCAATTGCAATTTTGCCGTAAAGATTTATTTGTTCTTTCCAGAATAAATAAGCTGCAACGGCTGTTAATACAATCACACCAATATTCTGTATCGGAAAAACAATTATTGCAGGCAATTCGCTAAGTGCGGCTAACAGAAAATGGATGGCCAAGACGTTTGGTAATCCCAAAATCAAACCAATCTTATACGTTTCTTTATCAAACTTAATTTTACCGATTTGAATTCTTACCAAAGTGTATAAGAATGCAAAAAAGAAAATCAAGAAAACAAATGTCCCCTTCTCATCAATTGAAAAGTTTTGTTCAAATATCTTCATCGAAAAATCAACAAACCCGATTCCCACCAAAAGAGAAAACAAATAAATGTATTTACCTTTTCTACCTTCTTGAGCACCATGATTTTTTAATGATAAATAAAATAGATAAAGTGTTACTATCGCAAGTGCAAATCCAAATATCATTATGATGTTTGGACTTTCATTAAAAAACAGGATTGAAAAAAGTACGGGAATCAGAACTGATAATCTTGCGCTGACAGTTGCTAAAGCAGTTCCCGCCAAGCTGATAGCTTTTGAATAGATAACGAATGTTTCAGCGAATAGAACTCCTAATCCAATAGCAAACAAAGTAGCATTAATCGAAAAATGAAATCCACCTTTAAAGAAAATAAAGATTAAAGCGAAAATTGAAGCAGTTAAATAATTTCCATTTATAAGTAAAAGAATATTAGATTTCTTTACACTTCCGTATTTAAGAATAAGTGCAAGGCTGCTTGAACATATTATTGCAAGAATTAAAAAAATCATTATTTATATTTCTTTCGTAATGGATAGGAATGGACTCCTGTCCATTCCTATCCATTCCTGTGATAAAAGTATCGGTCGGGAGACCGATCTCTACATTGATTTAAATTAATTGTTTAATGTCCACTCTTTGCTTGAACAATTTCATCTGCGGTTGATCTTGGTTCTTTAACAAAAAACCAGAAGAAAACTGAAAAAGTTATAAACACTCCGCAAAGAATATAAAGCAATTGAAAGTTCTGAGTGTCAGAAATAATATTTGCAACACCCTGACTCATCATTTGCGGTAGCACAACAGCGAGATTAAATATTCCCATAAATAATCCCATTTTATTTTGATTAACTCTTTCAGTTACAATTGAAAATACTATCGAAATAACTGCCGACCAGCCGATGCCGGTTAAAAACATTCCAAAATAAAAGTTTGCTTCATATCTGCCAAAGAATGCAATATAAAAATATCCGATTGCACTAAATGCCAAAGCCGCTGTGTAAGTTCTTACTCGTCCAATTCGCTTTGCAACGATTGAAAGAACTGCAGGAAACACAGCTCCAACGGCATTAAGAATTAAAAATCCAAGCGAAACAATATTGCCTGTAGTTGTATC
>JAGOXU010000207.1 GCA_018059515.1 Ignavibacterium sp. | reverse complement strand
CATTACATTCGCAGCAAGCCTCTGCCCAATAGCTCATTCTTTCTTTTTCATCGCCTGTCATTTGCAAACTTCCCATAACCAGATGAGGTTGAATGGGATATCCAAGAATATATCTTGGGCAAAGCTGTGTACAAAAAGTACATTGATCACATGCACTATGTCCAATTTTATTATAGATTTCAGGCGGTTCATTTTTTCTAAGAACTAATGAGTGATCATTTGGCAGAACAATTAATCCGCTTAATGTTTTTGAAATAGATAATGAAAGATCGGTTGTTACCCCTCCCATCATAACTCCACCGGTAAGAATTGAAAATCCATTAACACTACTTCCACCGGCAAGTTCTAAGCATTTTTTATAGCTCGTTCCAACTGGAACTTTTAATGTAACAGGCTCTTTAACTGCACCGGATACTGTAAGATATTTTTCAGTAACCGGAACTCCGGAAACCGCATTTGCAATGTTTACTAAAGTTTCAACATTTGCTACCAAACACCCTACCTGAAGTGGAATGCCGCCTGGTGGAATTCTTTTACCTGTAACATCGTAAACAAGAATATATTCATCACCGGCAGGGTAAACATTTTCCATAATAAAAATATTTATTCCGTATTTTTTTGCTGATTCACTAAGTATCTCCTTCAAATCTGAATTTTTTCTTTTTATTGCAATTGTAACTTTATCAGCATTTGTAATCTCTTTTACTATACCTAAACCAGCAATTAATTTATCAGCATCCTGAATCATTACTTCTCTGTCTTTATACAAAAGCGGTTCACACTCCACACCATTTGCAATTACATGCTCAATATTTGCATCTAATTTTTTATAGGCTGGAAAACCGCCGCCGCCAGCACCTACTACACCTGCTTCTCTAATTCTATGTAATATTTCAGAACGATTCATTTTTAATTTTCATTTTTATTATTGTTGCGGTAAGAAGTTATTGCCAATGGAGTTGAATACAATGGATTATAAGGCAGTATAATATCTTTACCTGTAAATATTTCTTTAAACACATTATCAATTCCAGGGAAACAGCATGTTCCGCCTGTTAAAAATATTTTATCAATTTTAAAATCTGCAATATGATTTTTTACAATATCAGTCATCTTCTCAAACACAGGTATAACAATTGATTTTAAGTCTCCTTTAACATCATTTCTTTTCATTATCTCTGCATCATCAAAAGATACTTTTTGATTACCTGCAATAGTTAAAGTAAGATGGTGTCCTCCTGTTGGTTCATCGCCGGTATAAACAATAGATTTATTTTGAACAACTGAAATTCCTGTGGTGCCGCCGCCAATATCTACAACTGCTCCATTATCAAGGTTTAGAAGCGCTGCAAAACTTGAAGGCTCATCAACAATATCTTTAACTTCCAGTCCGGCTGCCTTAATTACATTTATAGATATGTAAGGATCAGTTCCGGGTGGATAAGATGTATTTACAGAATTAATTTTAATACCACATTTCTTTTCAGCTTTATTAATAAGCGATTTAACAATTTGAACGGCTTTCCAGTAATCGAGGACGACACCATCTTTAACAACATCTGCCCATTCCATAAAAGCAGCTGCAATATTATCATCTTCATCAATTACAATTACAACTACATCGGATGTACCGAGATCAACACCGGCTCTAAAAGATGAATTTAATTTTGCAGGAGTTTCATCATTAATTATTTCTTCAATCTTTTTTAGTTGAGAATTAATGAACATCATTTTATCATCAATTGTATTCATAATAACTATACTATTCTAAAGTGATCAACCAAAGTACATCTTCTTAAGCGAGCAAAACTCTTTGCGCTCGTTACTCCCTCGCCTGTTGGAGTTGAGATAGTCATGCTTGTCCAGCCTTCGCCACCATAACCAAGCCCTGCCAAACAAGGACCATTTTTAATAAATAAACTTGTATTAATTTCAACTGCCATTCTATGAAGGTTATCAATATTTCTTGAATGCATTGCTGCTGTATGTTTCAATCCGTGTTCAAGTTCAATTCCCCAATCAATTGCTTCATCAGCATTACGAGCTCTAACAATAGAGATTACCGGCATCATCATTTCAGTTTGAGGGAATGGATGATTTTTATCTGTTTCCACAAATAAAAGTTTTGTTTCATCGGGAACATTAAGACCAATAGCTTCTGCGAGAACTTTTGCATCTTTTCCAACAAATTTTCTATTGAGTACAATCTCGTTTGAAGGATAATTTTTGAAAACAACTTTTGCAAGTTCATCAGCTTGAGATATGGTTAACTCATACGCATTATACTTTTTCATCTCACGTTTAAACTCATCTGCAACAGAATCAACAATCAAAATTTCTTTTTCATCCACACAAACAATATTGTTATCAAACGAAGCCCCAAACACTACTGATTTAGCGGCGCGTGCAAGATCAGCAGTTTCATCAATTACAACAGGAGGATTACCTGCACCCGCCGCCATCAGTCTTTTATCCGTAACTTTTTTTGCTGCATTAATAACAGCTTCACCACCGGTAATAACCAATAAATTTATACCGGGATATCTAAAAAGATTATTGGCTGCTTCAATGCTTGGCTCTGCAATCGTTGTTATAAGATTTGCTGGTCCGCCTACTTTAATTACTGCTTCATTTAGTATCGAGATTGTCTGTTGTGAAACTGCTTTTGCTGCAGGATGTGGAGAAAATATAACTGAATTACCTGCAGAAATCATACTGATGCTATTATTTATAATAGTAGCTGCCGGATTTGTTGATGGAGTAACTGATGCGATAACGCCCCACGGAGCGTTTTCAATCAATGTTAATCCATGGTCACCGGATAGCGCGGTCGGTTTCAAAACTTCCGGACCTGGGGTATGCCGAGCCACTAAAAGATTTTTATTAGTTTTATCATCTATCCTGCCCATACCGGTTTCTTTAACAGCTATCTCAGCCAGTTCTCTTGCATGATCGACAGATGCCTGTCTTATCGCTTGAATAATTCTATCACGAAGTTCAAGATTCCTAATCTTCTTATAAGCAATACTTGTTTCTTGATAAGCTTCATCAAGAGTTTCAAATATTCCTAGCGGAAGATGCCCATTTTTATTATAGCCGGGTGCATCTTTTAACCTTCGCAGTACACCTTCAACAATTTGGGTAATATCATTAGCTGATAGTTCCATTACTATTTATCCTTTTCACTGGGTTTATTTTTTATGTAGGCTACTTTCCCATAGGCGCGAATATTATCTACAATGCCTACAATATTTAGATCTACAGAAGATCTGTTTTCTAGCGATACCCTTGCAGAACTGCCGCGAACAAGCAAAACAATTTCTTCTTCACCTGCACCTATTGTATCAAGTGCAACCTGAGGGTTTCCATTTGTTTTTCCATTTTCATCAATAGTTTTAACAAGCAGCAATTTACCGGCTCCTAAATTTTCAACTTTAACCGTAGCTACTACATTACCTATCACTTTTGCAAGTTCCATAACAGCACCTATTTATTTTTGTAGTAAATATTTTTAATTAACTAACAATCTATCATAGAAACAGATCTTCTGATTATTTTTATTCCAATGTTCCTTTGAATGCAATATTATAAATATCTTCAAGGTCGCCGTGAGGGCGAGGAATAACATGCACTGCAACAAGCTCACCAATTCTTTGTGCTGCTGCTGCGCCGGCATCCGTTGCTGCTTTACAAGCTGCTACATCACCTCTTACTAAGGCAGTTACATAGCCTCCGCCGATCTGTTGATAGCCTACTAATTTTACTCTTGCTGCCTTAACCATTGCATCAGATGCTTCAATTAAACCTACAAGACCTTTGGTTTCGATCATTCCTAAAGCTTCCATTTAATCCTCCTTGGATTTTATTTGTTTAAGTTTTCAATTAATTTAATTCCGTAAATTTCTTCCAGATCTCCGTGAGGGCGAGGAATAACATGCACTGCAACAAGTTCACCAATTCTTTGTGCCGCCGCCGCACCCGCATCAGTTGCTGCTTTACATGCTGCTACATCACCTCTTACTAAGGCAGTTACATATCCACCGCCTATTTTTTGGTAACCAACAAGTTGTACTCTTGCTGCTTTAACCATTGCATCAGAACATTCGATTAGTGCAACCAAACCTCTGGTTTCTATCATTCCGAGTGCTTCCATTTTTTTATCCTTTTTAATTGTGAATTATTTAATGATTTAAATTTTTTAATGTTCCATACAAGAAGCTATTACTGTTGCATTTACAACATCCTCCCAACTGCATCCTCTGGAAAGATCATGCATTTGTTTATTTAAGCCCTGTATAAAAGGACCTATCGCCAAATAATTTCCCATCCGCTCAGCAATTTTATATCCTATATTGCCTGCCTCAAGCGAAGGAAAAATAAATACATTTGCATCACCTTTAATTTTTGAATCAGGAGCTTTTTTATTCCCAACTTCCGGAATAAAAGCAGCATCAAATTGCAGTTCACCATCAACAACAAGATCAGGATATTTTATATTTAATATTTTTATTGCTTCTTTAATTTTATCTACTGATGGATGATTTGTGCTTCCTTTAGTAGAGAAGGATAGCAATGCTGTCTTTGGCTGAACTCCCATTATGTTTTTATAATTTATCGAAGATGAATATGCTATATCACACAATTGTTCAATCGTTGGTTCAGGAACTACTGCACAATCTGAAAATGAATAAATATTATTTCCATCAGGGTTAACCATTAGCATGAAACTTGAAACTGTTTTTGTTCCATCAGGCATTCCGATTATTTGGATTGCTGATTTAAGTACGCTTGCTGTTAAAGAAAGATTACCACCAATACAAATATCTGCTCCATTTTTTCTTACCAGCATTGCAGAGTAATTAAACGGTTCCAGTATTAATCTTTCTGCTTCTTCCTGAGTTAAACCTTTGTGTTTTCTAAGTCCGAACAATGTTGTTGCAAACTTTTTTATATCAGGGCATTGCTGCGGACTGAGAATATTAATTCCTCTTGTTGATATATTATATTGATCCGCTATATCTCTAATTTCAAACGCACCGCCAATTAAAATTGGAACAGCTAATTGTTCATCGTTTAAAAACCTTGCTGCTTTTAGTATTCGTTCATCTTTAGAATCAGGGAACACTATCCGTTTGGGATTTCTTTTAACTCTTTGTTTACAATTTTCTATTAAATTCATTTTACTTCTTTAATTATGTTATCCAAATTTTTCCCTTTTTCAGAAATCAATATCATAATCATTAATACATATAAAGCACTGCTTAATCTGTTAAGAGAATTCAGAATATCAGGTCTTGTTACTTTAAGAGAAGAATCTATATATAAGTTCGCTGCATTTACCTCAACTTCTCGAACAAGTGCTCTTAGGTAATTTATTAATGCAATCCATCTGCCATGATTTATTTCCGGAACTATATGATCGTATCCTAAATATTTTAATGGATTATGAGACATTTTGTGGATTGCATCCGCATCAAAATCTCCCATAAAAATATTATCTATTTTTTCATCTTTAACTTCGGCTCTAAGTATATTGCCCATATATGATCTTAAATCTGATAAATATTTTTTAATAACATCAGGACAATTAAAATTTTGAAATTCATTTTGTACCAAGACACAATATGAAATCATATTATCAAGTTTTCCTCTAAACGCTATACGCGGATGATTTTTTGGTACAAGATTATTTGAATCAAGCCATGTTAATACATCAGATTTTTTTTCAATTTTATTGTTACATAAACCGCAATACAATTCTGCCGGCTTTTGGTCTGATGTTGTAAGCGGATGCACCATTTGAGTTTTACTTTTTTCAGATTTTAATTCATCTTTTATAAAAACTTTTCCCTGCTCATCAATAAACTTTACTCTTATTTTCCTATCTGTTAAATACTGCGTTGCCGATGGAGTAAGTTTTGTATTAAAAGGCAAATGAATTTCTGTGCCCCAGGTAAGGCTAAAACTCTCTCTTAATTCTTTTTCTGTTAAAAACTTATCTATCATTTTATAACTCAAATTTATTTCGACCAGTTTGCCGGATAAGTTACATACATAACCTTTGTAAAGTTTGGAGTTCCAAAAATTATTTCACTTCCTTTTTTTATATCTT
>JAGOXU010000206.1 GCA_018059515.1 Ignavibacterium sp. | reverse complement strand
TGTTACGTGCAATGCACCGCGACTAATACACTCCAATCCAAGCGAACCTGATCCCGAATAAAAATCAAGAACTTCAATTCCATCAAAATCTATTCTATTATTTAGAAGATTAAAAAGTGTTTCGCGCACTCTATCGGTTGTGGGGCGTATTTCTTTTGATTGAGGAACATTTATTAATCTTCCTTTGAAGGTGCCGGATATGATTCTCAGTCGCATATAAACTCTAAGTTTAAGCTAATCTAAAAGCAATTCCTGCTGCGGAAGAGAATGAGTTAAATTTTTCCAAATAAAGTTTACTTTCATAAAGATCTGGCACTGGTCTTATCTTATCAAATGGATTAAACAGGATAAAATCTAAACCCAATGCTTTTTTTAATGCATGAATAACTGCGCCTGTAATCTCATCGCCGGAAATAAATGCAGCTTCAATCTGTGCGCTCTGTACGTTTAGAAGAGATGTTTTTGATGTTTCTTTAATAAGATGATCCGTTATTTCACCTGCGTCGTTTAAAGGAATTACTTTGAAGAATAACGGCTTACCGTTAAATGCATAAAACAACGAAAGAAATTTACTATTGAAGTAAACACTTAGCGTTAACCCTTTATAAACAATCGCATTGCTTACCGATAAAGATCTTTCCGCTGCAATGTGAATGTTATCAATAAACTTTAGTTTTAGATTATTTTTTTTGCAGAATGAATCCAGCATTTGTAAAAATCTTCTCTGAATTGCAAATACAAGTGCAGAGCTTGTTTCATTAAATGGTCCTTTATCAATTTCAAAATATTGAAGAACCAAATTTTTTGTTGAAATGAATGGATACATTACGGATAACTCCCACTTAAACTCATCAAGTAAATCCTGATACAAAAGAGTAGTATCGTAAGGCATTTGCATTGAGTGAAAGAGTTCAAAGGGAAGTGTGAAGGATGAAGATGTACTGTTAAATTTTTTTTTAATCAGCAGTTCATTAAAGGCGCCCTGAAGCAGAGCGCTTATTTTTGTTTCTTTATCATTCTCAAAATCTATCTGATCATTAAAGTAAGTTTCATCTACATTAACCAATTTAAATTGATCGCCGGAATAATTTACTTCAACCACTTGCAGTTTAGAACTGGATATGTTAAACCCTATGTGATTTTCAAATCCAGCCATTATTTTTATATTACTCCCAGGATGCTGTGTTTTTTAACGCATCGTTATCAATACTTCCAATTGTTCCATATCCATTGGGATCTTCAATATAATATTTTGTTCCAATTACAGTTTTTGTTTCAACTCTTAAAACCTTGCCTCGAGGATTAACTACAGTGTCCGTAATAACCGAAGTATCAACATTCATTACAAATCGTTCATGTGTTTTTGGTGAATAATAAAGACTATCAGGTGTAAATGTACCATCAGATAATTTAATAAAGGGATTAGCAGGCTTCATGGTAAGTGAATCAAAGGCATTTACAACACTGTCCACAAATTTATCATTTTTCACAAAGTTAATTAGTTTATCAAGATCACCTGTAAAAGCTCCATTTTTTTTCTCAAAAAGAATTTCAGCTTCTTTTAGATTAGTCATTCTTAATCTTGTTTCCTTTTTAAAATAATTTTCAGCTTTTACTTCAGCAGAAGGATCAATAACTGCAACTTTAATTAAAAGAAAAGTAAGGATGGCAACAATTAAATATAAGCCAGCATGTAAGTACCAAGGATCGTCATTCTTCGAGTTTTTGGAAAACATTTTTCCTCCGGAAAAAATATAAAGTTAAAAATTAATCAATATAAACGTACTTTTTAAGTTTAGATAATTTGCTTTCGCCAATTCCTTTTACATCTAACAGTTCATTAATGTTTCTAAAACGTTTATGCCTTAAACGATATTCAATAATTAGTTGAGCTGTTTTTTGCCCGATACCAGGTAGATTAACCAGTTCTTCAAGCTTAGCAGAGTTAAGATTTATACTTTTTTCTGCTGGTAAAGTTTTTTTCTGAATATTATCAAAACTTTGAGTGTTAAAATCTAAAACTTCCTGCTTATAATCAACCTCTTTATCGTCTCTTTTTTGAAAATTATTAAAAATAGTATCAGCACCAGAATTATAGAATTTTTCATCTTCTTCACCATAGTCCAGAACTTGATAGGGGATTACTTCATCCTTATCAAAAAACACTTTGTAAATTACACCAACAAAAAATACCAGAACTATAAAGAGAACAATTTTTAGTTCAGTTTTTGTTAATCCTGTTTTTTTTGAAATTCCCTCGAGCATTTTACCCGCGAATTTTATCTTTGATTTATTTTACTTTTAAAGTTAACAATTACTGCCTAATTATAAACCAAATCTCTTAAAAAAACCTTTATCATTTTCTTTATCGCTGGTTTTAAAATTTGGTTGTTCTGCCAATTCTTTCAACAATTCTTTTTCCTTGTTGCTTAACTTTTGAGGAATATTAACAAGAACTCTTACAATCTGATCACCACGACCAGAATGGTTTAAATGTTTGATTCCCTTATCGCGCATCTTTAAAAGTTTACCTGATTGAGTACCTGAATCAATTTTTAATCTTGCTTTTCCAATAAGAGTTGGAACGTCAACCTCGGTTCCTAAAACTGCTTCGGGAAAAGTAATTGTTAAATCATAAACAATATCATCTTCTTCTCTAATAAAATATTCGTGTTCTTCTTCTTTGAACACAACTATAATATTGCCCGGTTGACCGCCGCGTTTGCCCGCATTTCCTTCGCCGCGTATCGTCATGTAACTTCCCTCGTGTACACCGGCGGGAACATCAATTTTTACAGTTACATCGTCATTAACTCTTCCATCACCCATACATTTTTTACAGGGAGTATCAATTACTTCACCTTCACCATTACAATTTGCACAAGCTGTTATGTTAACAAATTGTCCAAAAACCGATCTTGAAATAGATCTAATTTCTCCTGTTCCATTACAGATAGGACATTTCTTTTTCGCGGTATTCGCCTCGGCACCGCTGCCGCTGCATTTATCACACTTAACTTGTTTTTTTACTTTTATTTTTTTTGAAACGCCTTCGGCAATTTCTTCTAAAGTAAGTTTTAAAGTAACTTTTAAATCGGAGCCGGGAGTTCCACGTCCGCGTTGTCTTCCACGCTGCTGCCCACCGCCAAAAAAGTCATCAAAAATTGAAGAACCGCCGCCAGCGCCAAAAATATCTGAGAAGTGTGAAAATATATCGTTGATATCCGAAAATCCCTGTGACCCATAGCCATTTCCTCTAACACCATCGTGTCCAAATCTATCGTACTTTGCACGCTTATCATCGTTGTTTAAAATTTCATAAGCTTCTGCGGCTTCTTTAAATTTTTCTTCGGATTCTTTATCGCCCGGATTTCTGTCGGGGTGATATTGCATAGCAAGTTTACGATAAGCTTTTTTCAAATCATCTTTAGACACATTTTTTGGAACACCAAGAATTTCGTAAAAATCTCTTTTAGTCATTAATTTCTTTTTCTTTCTGTATGATTTTAATACTAATCTTCACTTACGATAACTTTTGCATGTCTGATTACACGGTCTTTATACATATAGCCGGTCTCTAATTCGTCAATTACTGTATGCGGAGGAACTGAATCATCAGCTCTTGTCATAAGCGCTTCATGAAAATCAACATTAAACGGCTGTCCGATTGAATCAATCCTTTTAACACCCTGCTCATCAAGTGTTTTTAGAAATTTATTATAGATAAGCTGTACGCCTTCTTTAATTTTTTGCACATCAGTTTCTTCATTAAAATGTAAAAGCGATCTATCTAAGTCATCTATAGTTGGAAGAAGTTTTATAATCAGCGATTCTGCTGCATATTTTAAAAGATTTAATTGATCAATTTCAGTGCGACGTTTATAGTTTTCAAACTCAGCAGCTTTTCTTAACATAGATTCTTTGTATTTATTGACTTCAGCTTCAAGAGATTTTATTTTTTCTTCTGCGTCTGGATTGGTGTTAATTTTTATTTCATCTTGATTTTCTTCAACAGATTCTATTTCCGGATTTAAATTTTCATCCATTTCGCTATTAGTTTTATTATCCATTTTATCTTTACCTTTTTCTTTAAACATTAATACGATTCTCCTTTTTTATTCCCTTTTAAAACTTCCGATAGCATATCACCGAGATATGAAACTATCGCTACAACTTTTGAATACTCCATACGTTTTGGACCAATAATACCAACGGTTCCGGATGTTTCACCAAAAGTATATTCTTTTGTTATCAAACTGTATTCATTAAGTTTTTCATCTTCAATTTCACTACCGATTGAAATTAAAACGTTACTATTTTTATCAGCTTTTTTCTTTTCCATTATATGGATAATAATATCTTTATCTTCAATCAGTTCAATAACGCTTTGAAATTTTTCCGGATCTTCAAACTCAGGCTGCTGAATAACATTTGTTGCACCTGTGATTACAAGCTTATCGCCTTTTTTTTGATCCATAAAAATCTTATCAACCGAATCAACAAACAATCTGATAATTGGTTTTTCAGTTTCAGCAACATCAACAAATCTTTCTTTAAATGTGTTTCTAATTTCTTGAAATGTTAGTCCGTTCAATCTTTCATTTAAAAGTGATTCAACTTTTAGCAGTTTAGAATTTTCAACTTCACTTTCAAATTCCAATGTTATGGTTTTCACTAAGCCGGATTTGATGCTGACAACAACAAGTAATCGTGTAGATGATAATTCAACTAATTGTATCTTTTCTAAAATACCATTATCCAAAGTTGGATAAGTTACACATGCAATTTGTTTTGTAATTCTACTTAAGAGTTGTGATGCAATTTTTAAAATATCATCAGTTTCTAATAAACTTTTATCCAAACTTCTATCGATAATTCCTTTATCAGAACTTTTTAACTTCTGTAACTCCATTAAAGAATCAACGTAATATCTATATCCTTTATCGGTGGGTATTCTTCCGGCAGAAGTGTGCGGATGATTTATAAATCCCGAATCTTCCAGATCGGACATAATATTTCTAACCGTTGCAGGAGAAACTCCAACGTTAAATTTTTTTGTGATATTTCGCGATCCAACAGGCGATGCAGTTAAAATAAACTGATGCACAATTGATCGCAGAATCGTTTTTTCTCTCTCGTTTAAATCTTCGTAAAGCATTGTTTAAAAATGATTTCAATAAATTTATTTTTCAACTGTCAAATATATCAAAAAATGAAAAAATATGCTGAATAATTAGCATCTGTGTTTGACTAATTAACCAAAATAAAATTATTTGATAAAAAAAAATTAAAAAGTGTTTTTTAACAAACTATATCGTTTGATGTTAAACCTCTGTTTTAGTTCCAAATCAGCATAAATATTAGTTGCTGATCAAAAATATTTTGGATATTCCAAATATTCAATTTAGTTTAGGGTATAAAATAATAAAGATTATTTATAATAGTTGAACAAATGGTACCAATCGCTGAACTGATTTGCGAACTGACCCGCAATTGCACAATTAAAGAAGAATATTTTGCTGCAAGTTTTAACCTTTCTCCAACCGAAGTTCGACTACTTAAGTTATTTTCCTTCTCACCAAAATATACGATAAAAGAATTAAGAGAATCGCTTAAATTAACACCTGGCAGAATAACCCATATTTTAACTACTTTAGAAGAAAAGAAACTTATTACAAGGGTTCAGGATGCAAGTGATAAAAGAATTATATTAGTTAATCTTACCTCAAAAGCTTTGCCGCTAATAACTAATCTGCATCAGAATTATAATGATTTACACAAAAGAATACTAGAAAATGTAGATAGTTCTGAACTTAAAAAAATCACTTCAGCCTTGGAAATTCTTAATGATGTATTTAGAAAATGGGTAAATCAAAAATAGTTTATACTCTAAAACAATTAAAAATAACTCAAACGAACAGATAAAATGAAAAAAATTGTCCTTACTCTTGCTTTTTTCGGTTTGCTTATAGTATTAGCTGTAGGCAGTCTCTCCCAAAAGGACTCTGAACCGACAACTTTAATGAAGTTGAAAGAAAAATATTATAAAAAAGAAAAACCACGTGTAGATCACAGCAAGTTTGCGGTTTTGCAGCAGAAGTTTGAATCTCAACAGCAAGTA
>JAGOXU010000040.1 GCA_018059515.1 Ignavibacterium sp. | reverse complement strand
TTCTGGTTTCTTTGCTCGCAAGATTTTTGAATTCGCCTTTAACTAAAAATTTACGTTCGATTTCAGTTGCCATGGTTTTATTCCTTAGTTCACTTCCACAAGATTTATTAATCTGTATAAGTAATTAAGATTTGGGAAGGTATCAAGTTCAAGTTCTTGAACTGTTTTAATTACAAATGCAGGGTCTTTCAATTCAACTACAGCAGTTTTAATAATTTTTTCATAAACTGTATATGAAAAGTATTTCGGAAGAATAGAAATTAAAAGATTAATAAATTCTAAAGCTGATAAATCCAGTTCTGATTAACATCAGCGATAACCGATTTTTCCTCAATGATCTCAATGCACTTCTTATCATCTATAATTACAGCGGTTAATTTATTATTGCCGTAAGCTGTTGTATCGATATATAATGTATCACTGCTGTTATCGTGATAAACATCTTTTCTATGCGTGTGACCTACAACTTGAAGTTTTCCTAAATTAAGTAAACTGCCTCGTGCCCATAAAATGCTGTTCTTATCGTCAAGCTCCTTCTTAAATACCTCATCTAATTCTTTATCTGATGGAACACCATTCTTAAAGAATTGTTTATACTTAATTGAAACGCCTGCATGCGATAAGAAACAATCATCTAAATTATAAAAAAGCGGTTCAGAGATAATAAAATCAAGATGCTCATCCATAAGATTAATTTTTTCTTTGTAGGAAGCTACCGTGGTTTCTGCTCCATTATAATTCCACGATCTTGCCATGATACTAAATGGATCGCGCATGTTGGAATAAAACATAAAATCGTGATTGCCAATTACACAATTAATGTTTTCCGATTTGACAAACTCAATTACTTCACAACTAAAATTTCCCCGATCAACCAAATCACCAACACAGTAAATAGAAATATCCGGATACTTAGCTTTTATTTTTTCAACTAATTGCTTTAAAGTGTAATAACATCCGTGTACATCTCCAATTACTGCAACCATGATGTCCTAAATGTAAAAAGTTTCTTCTGCATACTTTGTTAATTCATCCCGGAAATTTGGATGCGCAATTGAGATTAAAGCCTTTGCACGTTCTTGAATTGTTTTTCCCCAAAGATTAACTGCCCCGTATTCGGTAACGATATAATCAACATCTCCGCGAGATGTAACAACACCAGCGCCGGGTTTAAGTGTTGGAACAATACGTGATATTGTATCATTTTTTGTAGTTGCAGGTAAGGCAATAATCGGCTTGCCGCCCTCTGATTTAGAAGAGCCTCGAATAAAATCTACCTGTCCACCAATACCCGAATAAAATCTTGTACCGATGGAATCTGCACAAACTTGTCCGGTTAAATCAACTTCTAATGCTGAGTTGATCGCAACCATTTTATTGTTTTTTGAAATAACAAACGGATCGTTCACATATTCCTGCGGGTGAAATTCACAAACAGGGTTGTTATCAATAAAATCATAAACGCGTTTTGTACCGAGTACAAATCCTGCAATTATTTTTCCCGGATGAAGAGTTTTCTTTTCGCCGTTTATCACTCCTGCATCAACAAGATCAATCATTCCATCAGAAAACATTTCTGTGTGAATTCCTAAATCCTTTTTATCAAATAAATATTTCATAACGGAATCCGGAATTGCACCAATGCCCATCTGCAATGTAGATCCATCTTCAATAAGATTAGCAACGTTTTGTCCAATCTTATCAAAAACGGCTAAAACTTCCGGAGCAGTTTTTGGATCAACTTGAGGAAGCTCTTTTAATTCTTCATCATGCTCAACAATGTAATTGATTTTATTTATGTGGATAAAGCAATCTCCCAAAGATCTTGGCATGTGCTTATTTACTTGTGCAATAATTATTTTAGATTTTTCTGCCGGAGTTTTAATCGTACCAACATCAACACCGTAACTGCAAAAACCATGTTCATCAGGCGGAGAAACATTAATCAGTGCAACATCTGTATTTATTCTTCCGAGTTTAAATAATAGTGGAACATCGGATAAAAATATCGGAATAAATTCTGATCGTCCTTCGCTGATGGCTTTACGAGCATTAGCGCCAATAAAAAAAGCCTTATGTTTAAAATGTTTTTCCATTCCCGGCTGCAAATACGGCAGCTCACCAACGATTAGAATATGATAGATTGTTACATCTTCCAATTCATCTTTTCTGCGAACCATTGCTCTAACTAATTCAGATGGAACCGCACAGCCAGGCTGAACAATTACATTGTCGCCCGATTTAATCTGCTTAACTGCTTCATTAGAACTAACTAATTTTTGATTGTAGATACGCAACAGATTTGTTGGTATCAGATTTTTTGTTGTTGTTATTTCTTCAGTTGTTGTCATTTCAATTACTCGTTTCTAAAATTCTATTCGAATTCAGTTTAATATCTTTTTCTAATTACTGGAAAAAATATGAAGTCTTCTGTACTCAACATTAAAAGTATTTGCAATAGACTCATTACAGCAATAACCATTATAAGTACAAACACCTTTCGATAAACCTGGATTACCAAGTAACGCATTTGATAAACCATTTTCTGCAATATCCTGAATGTATCCAAGCGAAGCATTATTCAATCCATAACTTGCTGTACGCGAAACTATTGCCGGCATATTGGGCACGCAATAATGGATTACATTATGCAAACTATAAACAGGATCAGATTGTGTTGTGATTCTGCTTGTTTCAATACAACCACCCTGATCAATCGAAACATCTACAATTACAGCACCATTTTTCATCTGTTTAACCATCGCTTCGGTAACAAGATTTGGAGCTTTTTCTCCTTTGATTAATACAGCGCCAATTAGCACATCAGCAAATTTAACTCCGCGGGAAATTGTATAAGGATTTGCCATAACCGTAGTAACTTTTTTTCTAAAATGCGTATCAATAGTTCTAAGTCTGTTTAAATCTTTATCAATTACAATAACCTGTGCACCTCTTCCAAGTGCGGCACGAGCGGCTGTAACGCCTACAACACCTGCACCAAGAATAACCACCGCAGCAGGAGCAACGCCGGTGATTCCGCCTAACAGAATTCCTCTGCCGTCTTCAGTAAAACTTTCAAGGTATCTTTCTGCAACCTGAATAGAAAGTTGTCCGGCAATTTCACTCATAGAATGTAAAACAGGTAGGCGTTCTTCTTCTTCGATTAACTCGTAACCAATTGCAGTAATTTTTTTCTTTAACAATTGCTCGATAATATTTTTTTTACCGATTGCAAGATGGAGAAATGAAAATAATGTTTGGTTGTCTTGCAGCATTTCAGCTTCGGATTCAGACAAAGGAGCAACTTTTACAACAACCTCTGCTCGTGCAAAAGATTCTTCGGCACTGTAAACAATTTGCGCACCGGTTTTGCGATATTCTTCATCGCTAAAATGGCTTCCTTCGCCAGCACCGCTTTGAATATAAACTGTATGACCGGCTCTTACTAAAGCATCCACTCCTGCGGGAGCTAATGCAACTCTTTTTTCTTCATAAAGAGTTTCTTTTGGTATTCCAAATCTCATTTATTTTCTCTTTTTTTGTTTCAAAATTACCAATGGTAAACAAGATTAGCAATCAATTTGGTTGGATTTAAACAGGGGTTAAAGCTCGTTTGCCTGATAAAACTGCAATAATATTTTTTGCAGCAAGTAAAGACATATTATCTCTTGCTTCTGTTGTTGCGCTGCCAATGTGAGGCAGAAGAATTACATTATCAAGTTCATAAAATTCTTTTTTGATATTTGGCTCACCTTCATAAACATCCAATCCTGCAGCAGCAAGTTTTTTCTCTTTTAACATTTTTATAAGATATGTTTCATCAAGTATTTCTCCCCTTGCTGTATTTATTAAAATTGCAGATGGTTTTAACAATTTTAAATTTTGAGCACTAAGTAAATTTTTTGTGTTCCTATTTAACGGCAGATGAAGTGAAATAATATCGGATTTTGTTAAGATTGTTTTGAGCGATACTTTTTTTGCTTTTAATTCAGTTTCAAGAAATTCGTTTTTAGAGTTAGAGTAGTACAAAATCTTACATCCAAAAGAGTGCGCACGTTTTGCAACCGCAGTCCCAATTCTTCCTGCTCCAAGAATTCCAAAATATTTATTTCGTAATTCCATACCCAAAAATAGTTTTGGTTTCCATCCAACAAATTTTTTATCTCTTACAAATTTTTCAGATTCCGGGATTCTTCTTGCGCAAGTTAAAACCAATGCCATTGTAATATCCGCAGTTGAATCCGTTAACACATCGGGAGTATTTGTAACCACTATAGATTTGCTTTTTGCATAATCGACATCAATATTATTAAATCCAACAGCATAGTTTGCAATCACTTTGCAATTTTTCATTTCATCAATTGCTTCTTTATCAATTTTATCTGATAATAAGGTAATTATACCATCGTAACCTTTTATTAGTTTTAATAATTCTTCACGAGGAATCGGATTATCTTTTTTGTAAACAGAAACTATAAATCCCTTTTTCTTTAAAAGTTCAATTCCGATTGAAGGAATTTCTCTTGTTATAAATATTTTCATTCTCACCCAAACAAAAGCTTAACAATAAACAAAGCACCAAGCATTCCTGCTACATCAGCAGCTAAGCCTGCAGCTAAAGCGTGGCGAGTGTTTTTAATATTTACTGCACCAAAATAAACCGCCAAAACATAAAATGTAGTTTCAGAGCTTCCAAAAAATGTTGAAACTAAAATTCCGATAAATGAATCCGGTCCGTGTACGGCAATAATATCTGCCATAACTCCAAGAGAGCCGCTTCCGGAAAGCGGACGCATTAGCGCCATTGGAAGCGCTTCCGCGGGCATTCCAAGCGGATCTGTAACAATTCGCAATATTGGAATTAACCAGTTATCCATTGCGCCGCCGGCTCTAAAAATTGCAATCGCAACAAGCATAGCAACCAAATAAGGAATAATTCTTATCGCAATATTAAATCCTTCTTTTGCACCTTCAACAAATTGCTCATACACTTTTACTTTTTTTATTACACCGTATCCGATAAAAACAAAAATGAAAAACGGAATTGCAATTGTTGATATAATCTGAATCATATCCTTAAAAAATGTTGGCGGTAAAAAACTAAATGCAGAACCAATTGCGGATGATAATCCCGTTGCAAATGTTAACACTAAAATTGAGATTAATGAAATTACAGTAATAAAAAACTTAAGATTACTTTTTAACCAACTTCCAAATCCATTTTTTTCGATTGGAAATTTTTCAAATAGTTTTGCAACAGTAATTCCAACTATTGTTGCACAGGTTGATCCGAATAATGAAGTAGCAATAATAATTGTTGGATCAGCACTGCCAGCAGCGGCGCGAACTGCAATCGCGGTTGCCGGAATAATTGTCATTCCCGCAGTGTTAATTGCTAAAAAAGTAATCATCGAGTTTGATGCAGTCCCTTTATTTGGATTTAAGTTATCCAATTCTTCCATCGCTTTTAATCCAAAGGGAGTTGCGGCATTGCCAAGCCCAAGCATATTTGCAGAAATATTCATAACCATTGAGCCAACAGCCGGATGATCAGGCGGAACTTCTGGAAATAACTTTTTTGTAATTGGTTTTAACCAGTTTGCAATAATTTTTATCAAACCGGCTTGCTCTGCAACTTTCATAACACCAAGCCACATTGCCATAATTCCGATTAAGCCGAGAGCGATTTGAACCGCTGTGCCGGCTATTCCAATTGAATCGTTTGTAACACGCTTCATAGAAAGGAAACTGATTTTTTCAAAATAAACTTTTGATAAAAATGTTGTGCTGTCTTGCTTAGATAAAATATTTGCCCGCGCTAAAATGTCATCATCTTTACCGGAGGCTTTTGCAATTCGTGTTATGAATTCAGGCGTGTTTGCATCGGTTTTAAGATAAAGTTGTATTGCTTTTTTATCATCTGTAAATGATCCGACACCATTAATAATAACATTTTCATAAATTTTTGCCGAAAAGAATTTATTGTAGTTTTCTTTTGATACTTCAACTGCACAATCAAATCCTCCGCCCCCTTTGGGGGATGATGTTTTAATCGTAACAGATAATGGAACATCATTATTGTAAGTATTTTTTGTGATGTCTGAAATATCAATGAATAGTGCAGAAGCAAGTCCGAGGAACAGCAGTCCGATCCATACATAATTTAGCAAGTTAATTCTCCGCGGTTATCATAGTAGAAAATAATTTTAACAATTTATCTAACCCGAATATCAAAGAAGAGTAGTGGATTTTTGGAATATTGATGCAATGGAATTTAGGAGGAATAGAATACTGGAGTATTGGAATATGGTATAAGGTTCCAACCCAAAATATTTTTATTGCTATCAACAAGTTGATATTTAGAAACTAATTCCCTTCTTCAATCAAAGATTTTATCTCATTTGTATCGAGAATAATAGGTTTAAGATTTTCACTAACTTCATATCCATTCGGCTCAACCGAGCGCGAATATTTTAATCGATACAATTCTGTTATTTGCTCACGCAGCTTGATGTCATCAACATCTCGAATCTCACCATTAATTGTAATAAAAGATAATCGGTAAGTAAATTCTTTAGATTTATCATTTATTTTTTCTGATGATGAAACTGAGAAAGTGCCAGCCGAGCCGTATTTAACGTGCTCAAAGTTCTCATCTGTGCTGTCTAAATATGTGTAAATATTTTTATCGAGATAAATAAAATTACAGGCAATCTGCATTAATTTTTCATTAGCAAGATGTATGCAAAGTACGCCAGATTGCGCTTGAATAAGCTGCTTTTCAATTTCTGCAATATCTCTTATTTGTGTTATTTGTTTTTTCATAATTTACTTTTTAGCTGCCCCTTAGTTAATAATACAATTATTTGTTAAACCAGAAAACGCACACACTTTACAATGCTTTAAATTTTTATTAGAATTTTTAGTTCTTATTGATTTTACAATATCAGTTATTTCTTTTTGAAGCTGTTTCATATTTTGTTTATCGTAAGTTATTGTAACAGGCTGAACCGGATGCTTTATAAAAACCAAACTGCCTTCAATTTTTTCAAACTTAGTAAATAACTTACTTGCAATATATAAATAAAATTTCAATTGCATTAAATAATATTCAGCATGTTTTTTAATCTCCTTCTGCTGAATATCATCCGTTTTATAATCAATAATTAATATTTTATTTTCATCAAAAATAATTTTATCTATAATTCCGTGTAAAAAATAATCATTATCAGCAGTATAAATTTCAAACTCATTTTTATAATTTTTTGCACTCGAGATTTGTGAAAATATTTTAGAAGTTCTAAAAGTCTTTAGATCATCTTCCAATCTTTGAATTAATATTTCTGAGATTCGTTCATCATTTTTATCAGTTCCAAATTCATCTATGATAAATTGATTTATCTGTTCCGGATTTATGGATTTTTCCATCGCTTTATGAAACAGCCTTCCATATAAAGCTGAATTATAATCTTTAACTTCACTCTCAATTGGTTCAAATCGTTCATCATCACTTTCAATATCAACTTCAATATTATCAGTTAAAAAGTTTTTTTGATTTACCTGCTTATTAATAGACTTAAAATTCAGATAATCGGAATTAAACTTGCCAAAACCATATTCATAAGTAAGCAGATATTTTAAAGGACATTGGCTGTAAATAGAAACTTTTGATGCTGAAATAATTTCTCCCTTTTCGTGTGAAAAAAGTGAGTTAATATTTACAATAGCTTTATCAATTTTCTTTTGCTCTCTTTTGATATTAATATTTTCAATTTCAATTTTACTTGTAATAGGAATTGTAACATCGATCTGCTGAGTTCGATTATTAAATTTTCCGTCTTGAATTTTAAGCAGCTCCAGCTTATCACTAATAAATATTTCATCAGTTGATAAATTATTTTTTAATCCTTCTGCCAAAAGATTTATGAGTGAATCTTTTTTAAACGAAGAATCTTTCTTTATCGTTGAAGTAATGTACAGCTCATCTTTTGCGCGAGTAACAGCCACATACAATAATCTTTTTAGCTCTGCATTATTTTTCTTCTCTTCATAATAATTGTACATCGATATAATTGGCGCTGAAAGATAGTCCTCAAAATAATTTTGATTTATCGGAACTTTTGCAAGCAAACCAAAATTTTTATCAACTTTAACTTCTCCGGATTTTATTGAGTTTGAGATTCCTGCTTCATCAGTTTTATATAAAATCACAACAGGAAATTCCAAACCTTTGGATTGGTGAATCGTCATCATCTGAACAGCATTTGAATTTGTAATGACAGCTGCTTGCGGCTCATCAGCCTGGTTTGAAACAGAATCCTGAATGAAAGACAAAAAATCATAAAGGTTTCTAAATCCAACTGCGTTAAAATTTCTTGCGATACCAATCAGCTTATTAAGATTAGCAATTTCTTGTTCGCTGTCATTACGGGATGAAAGAACTGAAATAAAATTTCTATCAGTAATAATTTTATAAATTAAATCGGGCAGGCTAACAGAACTGCTCATTGAAATATTTTTATTCAGTAAGCTGCAAATTTTGATAATCTCAATGTCATCCTTAACAAGATTAAGTTTGCGCCAAAAACTTTTTCCTTTGATTAATGAAATCTCAAATAGTTTAGAATCAGAAATACTAAAGAAAGGTGAACGCAGCAATCCAACTAAAGCAGTGCTGTTGTTTTCGTCTGCAAGAAAGGATAAATAATTAATTACATCGGAAATAGATTGCCTTTGATAAAAACCTCTTCCGCCAACTATAGTAAAGGGAATGTCAAATTTTATAAATATTTTTTCAAGCTCAGCAAAGTATTTTCGTTTTCGTACATGAATGGAAATATCTTCAAATGTATAAATACCGTTTGACACCAATTGCAATATTTTCTTTGCGGTTAATTCTGCTTCAGTATCATTTGTATTTTCATCATCTTCTCGGTTGACTAAAAATTCGATGTGCCCTAACGTATCATCAACACGAGCGCAAACTAAATCTGTTGCCGGCACTTCACCAATCGTTTCATCAGGTTCATCAAATAAATTTCTGAAAACATAATTACAGAATGCACAAATTCTGGGCGCCATTCTAAAACTATCAGGCAAAACTAAAAGGTTTTTTTCACCAACAGATTTTTTTATATCACTTCTGGTAAGATTAAATATTTCTATTTCTGCATCACGGAATTTGTAAATACTTTGTTTCTCATCACCGACGATAAAAAGTTTGCCGCCCTTTAAATAATCTAATATCGGTAAAAATATTTGATATTGAATTTCATTTGTATCCTGAAATTCATCAACCAAAATAAATTTATACTTTGCTGAAATTGATTTTTGAACTTTATCATTTTCTAAAAGTTTTTTTGTGTAAAGAAGGATATCTTCATAATCAATAAAGCCTTCATTTTTTTTCTTGTTTTCATAAATATTTAATGCAAAATCAAAAAATGTAATCAGCGTTTTACCAAAGCGGGCTAACTCCAACTCGATTTCAGAATGATTTTCGGGAAGATGAAACGCAGCAAGAATTTTCAATAAATCTTCAACTTCAACAATTTCATTTTGCAGTAAAATTGAATCTTCGTTTTTCAGATAACCACGTTTACGGATTGTATTTTCTTTTGTAAAACTCAATGATTTGATTTCGCTCAAGAGTTTAATTATTAGATTAATATCTGATTCTGTTTTCAATCTTTGCAGTTTGGAATTTACTTCAATTGCATTTGAGTTTTTTGAATCTGATGATTGAACAGCTAAATTGATTAAACTTAGGTTTTGGATAAAACTATTTTTTAGTTTGTTCCATATATCATTAAATTTTTTGGAAAATTCTTTAAAGAATAAATCAGCAATTTGTGTTTCACCTAAGGAGTAAATTTTATTTTTTACGACAAAAACATTTTTACGATTCTGAATAAGTTTTATAATCTGATTTTGTAGTTTAATTTTTGATGAGAATATTCGAATCAGATATTTAGTTTCTTCGCTGACTAATTCATCATCAAATGAAGCACGAACCATTTCTTCAACGGAAAGTTCAATAAGCTCTTCAGAAAGTATTTCATCGATAGGAATAAATCGGGCATCAAGTTCAACTTCAACAGGATATTCACGCAATAAGCTTATACAAAATGAATGTATTGTTGATATGTTTGCAGAAACTAATTGCCGTCTGATTTTTTCAAGAAGTTTTTTTTCGGTTTGATTGCTGCATTCGTTTATTTTATCATCAATCAGGATTGATATTTTCAGATACAATTCACTTGCGGCTTTTTCTGTAAAAGTAATTGCAGCAACATTAGAAATCTCAAATTTATTTTTTGTAAGCGCTTCAAGATATTTTCTTGCAAGTACAAATGTTTTTCCTGATCCGGCATTTGCAGTTAAAGCCATGTGCCCGCTTGTTGTTAAAGCAAGTTCTTGATGTGGCGTAAGTTTACTCATTTACAGAATTATTAGAATTTTCAGAATTATTTTTTGATGGAAATTTTATCTCAAATACCGTTTGTTGTGGTCTGTTTGATATTAGTTTTATTTCTCCATTTATACTTGTCATAAATCTTTTAGCAAGACTTAGTCCCAAACCCATTCCCTGTTTCTTGGTAGTAAAATGTTCATCAAATATTTTTTCTTTTTCAGATTCAGAAATTCCTTTGCCATTATCAGTTAAGTACAAAATGTATTTTTTATCAACAGCATTCAAATCAATTGTTATGGCTGTTGCATCAGCCTGTATAGAATTACGAATTAAATTAATAAACATTCTACGTAACTGGCTTAAATCAGCATCAATAATTGCTTTATCCAGATTAGTAATTATTTTGATTGATGTTTTTTCGTGAACAAACATATTAACAGTATCATTTAAAACGGATAACAAATCTAAAGTTTCAATTTTAAGACTTGGCATTTTAGCAAATCTGGAAAACTCGGAAGCGATTTGATTAAGATTATCAATCTGATTTAAAACCGTATTAGAAACTTTTTCAAACAGCTTATCAAAATCCTTACTTTTATCTTTATACGAAATCATCAACTGCTGCAAAGCTAACTTCATTGGCGTAAGTGGATTTTTAATTTCGTGAGCTACTTGTTTTGCCATTTCCTTCCACGCAGCTTCTCGTTCCATTTCCGCGAGTTCGGTTTGATTTTTTTTCAACTCAGAGGTCATCTGGTTAAAACCATCAAGCAAATCTTTAAGTTCTCCTCTTTCGTTGTGATCGATAGTTACATTAAGATCACCCTTACTAACAGCATCTGTGGCGGCTGTTAATCTTTGAATCGGCTGAGATATTTGATTTGCAAAAAACGTACTTAAAATAATTATTATGATTACTGCAAAAGAATAAATTCCAAATATCACAACGTTAATTTCGGTTGTAGAAAAAACAACTCTAATTTTATTAAACGCATCGTTAACTGAAAGAATATAATCTTTGTGATCCAAGTTTATAATTCTGTAATATGAATCAAACCTGTAATTGCCAATGCTCTCTGAAGCAACATACTCCTGGTATCTTAAATAATTTAAAAAGTAATATGCTTTTGGATTCAACTTTCGATCAAACAGACCAATGCGATTGTAAATATCTTTTGAGTTATAGATTTGATCAGTTAAATCATAAAGTGCAAATGATATTCCCAATTCCTGCGCAGCATTTTTGGAAGCAGTAATAATATCACGCTTTTTATTTTTATCAATTTGAGTTGTAAGATGTTTTTCAATATAATTTGCTCGCTGGCTAAGCTCATTAAAAATACCATCCTTGGCACGTTCACTTACAATTTTTGAATTGTACAAAGCAAGTACAACAACAGGAATTATTGAAATAACCAAAAAAGCAAAAAGTAATTTTGATTTGAAACTTTGTGTTAGTTTACCAACTCTGCTTAATACAATTATTAAGAATGCAAAAACAATAAATAAGGAATGGATGATAAATATTTTGAAGAAGTTAAACAGGTTCCAAGAAAAAGCTTTTTCTTCAACCGAAACGGTTGTAGTTATATCAGCACCATTAGCTGGAATTCTTAATAAATAAGTTTCATAATTTTCAGAATCAATTCTAATTTTTAGCCAGGCATCATTGTATAATGAATCAACTTCAGTTTGCAGTATTTGTTTGATCTGATCACGCGAAGGATAAACATCACCGTAAACATTGGTTAATTCTGTTCCGGTAAACTGAAATATTTTTAATTGTTTTACATCAATCACACGATTTAGGATAGATAGATTTGACTCAATAAAATCAGGGAAATTTACAGCTCCAATTGAATTGATATCAAAACTTACAAATGCTGAAACGTAGCCTTTTGTAATTCCCCGCTCTTCAATTTTAATTATACCTGTATAATATTTTTCAGGATTTTCTTTAGTGATATTTAATTCAACAATATTTATTTCATCATTCTTACTTAAGAAATCAAAAACTTTTTTATCAGGGTCTAATCCGACATAATATTCACCTAACACATTTTTGTTTTTATCATAAAATCTAACTCCTGAGTTAAGTGATTCACGCTGCATTGTACTGCTTGCCCAAATTTTAAAAGCCAGTGCATCATAGTTAGCATATTTATCGCCAAATATTTTTAGAATTTCATTTTTGTTTTTTATATCTCTTAAAGTTTCATCTAACATAAAAGATAGTAGATTGGAATCAGCTCTGTTGATTTCTAATGCGGTAGTCCTGAGTGATTCTCTTTCCAACTTTGTATTAAAATAATTAAGCAGTGAAATTGAAATTACTGATCCAATAAGAAGTACCAGCAAATAGTTATATAAGGAGTTTTTATTTTTAATGGTGATTTGATAAAAAAGGAAAAATAAAAGCAGTATAAAAATTAAAAGCATTACAGGAGTAATTAACGGATCATTGCTTAAAGAAAATGACAAGCCGACGATTAAACCGATAACTGCAAACACAGAAATAATTTTTGCTTTGTTTAGATCCTTTATGATGATGTTGCTAAACTTAAAAATCATATTCAACAAACCGATAATTACCAGCACTGCGGAAAAAGCGAGCAGCAGCATAGTAAAGTTCATCGCAAATGATGGTAGATCAGGCAGTATATTTGGTTCTTTAAAGTATCTTATTGTTGAATCAAAAATTATACTTTTAATTGCTGCGCTTAATCCGCGAATAATTAGAAAAATTAATATTGATAAACCAATTGAAATGAAATATCCGGCAAATTTGAATTTGATTTTTTTTAGAGTTAAAAGATTTTTTGCGGTATATCTATAAAATTGAACTGCAACAAAAACCAAAAAGATCGTTGTAGTTAAAAATTCAATTGGTGATTTTACAATACCCCAGCCAAACGGTGATGAAAAATAAGATGGGTCCGACAGTGGACCGCTTATAATATTGGATGGAAACTCAACAACAAATAATATCGCTCTTAGTGCAGATAAATAAATCAACAAAAGGAAAAACCTAAACAGATATGAATCAAGATTTCTAAAATCACGGTTCAGCCCCATCCCAACAAATAATATTGCAAGTACCACAAGCAGCGATTGAATTTTTGTTGATGTTACCTTCGTCTCTATGATAGAGCTATTTAATAGAGGTTTGACGAAGGATACGATGCCAATTTTATTGTTCTTTGTATTTAAAAGTTCAAAAGAATACTTTCTTCCATCTTTACTTTTTTCTGAGTATGGCGAATAATCAATCTGCAAATCCACGTGATATTTTGCTCTAAGTTCATTTGTATAATTAATATTCTGTGCATACTGATTCTTAATTTCAAATTTTTGTTCAATCGGAGTTGAGATAGCAATATAAAATATATCTGATTCAAGGTGGGTTGTATCAATTATTGAAAGGTAATTAACAATATCTTTTGAAAGAAAATAAGTTTCACCCAAAGGAAAACTTAACGGAAATAATTCATCCTGTTCAATTGCAATCGTTTGATTCCAAGCAATCAGTTTTCCGTTTGGTGCAAATATTTCAATTGAATAATTATCAAATAATTTTCCGTTAATTAGTTTTACAATTTCTTTGTATGATTCATTTTCCGGTGTGAGAGATTTTCTAAGATCCTGGCGAATCAAACTTAATTTATCTACAATATCATTCTGCTTGCCATTAAAATTAGTTGTAATTGATTTTTGCAGATCTGAGATTTCATAAGTTAAAATTGTGTTCCAGTTTTCTTTTGTTTTATTAAGGAATGATTCAGTTATAATGCCTGAGACAGCGAGTAGAATTAAAATAAAAAAGACGATAGAGAAATATTTTCTATCGCCTTTAAACTTTTCAGTTATCTTTTTAAACATTAGTTAATTGTAAATTGAGTTATAATCCAATTTGAACCGATTTTTTTTATAGAAATATAAACTTGCGAGGTGCTCCTTTGTCCTCTGTTATCATAATTGTAATTGCCTGTTGCGTGCCCATTGTTTTTATCAGTTTTGATATAATCAAACTTAAATGAAATTACTTTGTAGAGTTTAAAAAAATCTTCCAAAACATAAAAGGCTTGATTGTTACTATAGTAACCGTTTATACCACTTGAAAAACTAAAATAAGTTTGCTGCCCAAAATATTTTGAAATAGTTTTGACATTAGCTTCTCTAATTCCTGATTCAATTTCTTTAAAAATAGATTCATCCTGAGAAATGTTTTTGTTGGATTCAGATTTCTTCGTAAGATTTGAATCCTGAGCAAAAGAAACTGTAAATGATAGAAGAAATAAAATTATGTAAATATATTTGTTCATATTAATAAGATTAGTCGTGAACCCATATTTGCAATTTTCAAATACAAGTCCACGACAAAAGTAATAAAATCTTAATTATCTCGCCAATTGTAATTTATTTAACTTGCGCTCGCCGCTGCCTTTAACAACCGGTTTCAATTGTGGTTCACCTTCAACTAATTGGAAAGCCCAATCAAAAACAATTCTATCTGCTGTAATATTCTTTACTCTAATCTTTGCAAAATGATTGTCCCACGTCCAGATTACATAGGTGTGTCCTACAATTGCAATTTCTTCTTTGTTTGGGTTCCATCCATTTAAAGGAGCATAAGGAATATCATATATATCAGATGTTGCACCCATATCCTGAATATCAGTATCATCATAAACCATTAAGTATCCAGTACCTTGATAAAGTTCAAAAAAGAAATCAACGTCTTCTGCATCATACGCTACTGTTGAATAAGTAGTAAAAGTATAACCAGCATTATTTGGGAATCTTATATAATCAAAAATTGATTGATTAAATCCTTCAGGTCTTGGAGTAGAATATATTACATCGTAACTAAGTTCACTTTCATTTCCATTGTAATCATAAGCTGCAACTGCGTAATAATATTTATTTCCGTTAACAGCTTCCATATCAGCAAAATAAGTTCCTGATGTTGAACCGATTAACTCATACTTGCCTTCGTAAGTATAATTGAAATAAACATTGTATCCAGCAACATCGCTTTCTCTATTTTTATTCCAATAAATATCAACGCGATTATCACCGTTCAAAACTTGAATTCCGCTTGGTGGTGATGGAGCAGTGTAATCGTTAGTATATGGATCATTTACACTGCACGAACTCAAAATTAGAGTTGAGATTATTAAGACTGCGAATATCGATAGCTTTTTCATTTTGTTCACCTTTACTGAGTTTTCATTTTCAGCTAAGATAAGCCAAACAAAATGCCACGAAAAAACTTCTTTTTTGTTAATAAAACAAAGGTATTTGATTGAAGTTGTCTATTTAATTGAACAATGAATGAAGTTTAATTTAAGAAAGAAGATTTTGTTCAGATTTTAGAAAAACTTCCATCAATAAAAATCTGCCCTTTATTAATTACTCCAATCGCTTTCCCAGTCAGCAGTCTTTTATCAAAAGGAGTATTAGATGATTTTGATTTGAATTTCTTTTTATCAACTGTCCAAATTGCATCAATATCCAAGATTGTAAGATTTGCTGTTTCACCTGCTTTGATTTCAGGAACAGGCAGGTTTAAAATTTTTCTGGGGTTGATAGAAAGCTTTTCAATCATCTGTTCAAGTGTTAAAACTTTTTTGTGATAAAGCTCTGTAAAAGCTAAACCAATTTGTGTTTCCAATCCAATTATTCCATTTGGTGCAGATTCAAATTCCATTTCTTTTTCTTCGATTGAATGTGGAGCATGATCTGAAGCGATACAGTCAATTGTTCCATCTTTTAATCCTTTAATAATTTCATCAACATCAGCTTTAGTTCGTAAAGGTGGATTCATTTTAACATTTGGATCATAAGTTTTAACAGCATCATCCGTTAAAGTAAAATGATGCGGTGCAACTTCTGCTGAAACTTTTATTCCTTTTTTCTTTGCATCACGTACCATCTCAACAGATTTTTTACTGCTTATGTGAGCAATATGAACTTTTGCATCAGTGTATTCAGCCATTAAAATATCACGCATCACAATTAAATCTTCTGCTACAGAAGGAATTGGCGGAAGTCCGAGTAATGTAGAGTTTATACTTTCATTCATCGCACCGCCTGCAAGCGATTCATCTTCACAATGCTCGATTATCGGAAGATCAAACATTTTTGCGTATTCTAAAGACCGTTTTAGAATTGATGCTGTTTTTATTGCAATTCCATCGTCAGAAAAACCAACAACTCCTGCATCTTTTAGTTCTGCCATTGGAGAAATCACTTCACCTTTTCTTCCGACAGTTGCAGCACCAATCGGATAAACATCCACTAAATGGTTTGCCGATTGTTTTTTTATAAGTGTTACAACTTCCGCTGAATCAATTGCGGGCTCAGTATTTGGCATACAAGCAATTCCGGTAAAACCGCCGTTTGCAGCGCTGTTACAGCCTGTAACAACTGTTTCCTCATCTTCTCTTCCGGGTTCGCGTAAATGAACGTGCATATCAAAAAATCCGGGAACAACATATTTTCCATCTAAATCAAAAACTCTTGCATCTTTTATTTCTGCTTCCGTAAAATTTCCTATGTTTTTGAATTTACCGTCTTCAATTAAAATGTTAACTTTTTTTTCATTAACCTTTTGGTGTGGATTCAAGGCGTTTACGTTTTTTAATACTACTTTCATTTTTAAACTTTCCAAATCAATTTTTATTTTTAATTAAGAGTTCCAAGTAAATAAAGTACAGCCATTCTAATTGCAACTCCGTTTGTAACCTGCTGCAAAATTATTTGTGAATTTCCATCAGCAACGTCTGATGATATCTCAACTCCCCTGTTTATAGGGCCAGGATGGAGTATTAAAATATCTTTGCCATTCTTTTCTAATCGTTCTTTATCAATTCCAAAATATTGTGAGTATTCCCGAATCGATGGAAAATATTCACGAGCTTTTCGTTCAAGTTGAATTCTTAAAACATTCAACACATCATTTTCCTGTATTGCTTCATCAATATTATGGATTACATCAACACCAAGTTCATCAATGTATTTTGGAATCATCGTTGAAGGACCGCAAACAGAAACTTTTGCACCCATAGTTTTTAATCCATAAATATTTGAAAGCGCAACTCGGCTATGAGCAACATCGCCAACAATACAAACTTTTAATCCTTCAAGTTTTCCAAGTCTCTCACGAATTGAATACATATCAAGCAAACCTTGTGTTGGATGTTCGTGAATACCATCGCCGGCATTAATAATATTTGAATTTGAAATTTTTGTAAGCATTAGTGGAACACCCGCGGCTGCATGCCGAACTACAATCATATCAACTTTCATTGCTTCGATATTTTTAACTGTATCTTTAAGCGTTTCACCTTTGCCAACACTGCTGCCGGAAACTGCAAAGTTTATTGAATCTGCAGATAATCTTTTTTCCGCAAGCTCAAATGAAATTCTTGTTCGAGTTGAACTTTCATAAAAAAGATTTACTACTGTTTTACCTTGTAAGGTTGGAACTTTTTTAATCGGTCTTTCTAAAACCTCTCTAAAAGTTATTGCGGTATCTAAAATTAGTTGGATGTCTTCTTTGGGCACATCCTTTAGCCCAAGCAAATGCCTGCTTGATAATGACATATTCTTTATTTCTTTTCTGATTCAACAATATAGATGGCATCTTCACCATCGTGTTCTTTAATTTTTACTTTTATTTCTTCGTTGTGGGATGTGGGAATATTTTTTCCAACATAATCTGCGCGGATTGGTAATTCACGATGACCTCGATCAATCAATATACAAAGCTGAATAGAACTTGGTCTTCCCATATCCATAATTGCGTTTAATGCAGAACGAACAGTTCTTCCGGTAAATAAAACATCATCAACAAGAATTATATCTTTCTCGTTAATATCAAAAGTGATATTTGAAACAGAAACCTCAGGTTGTTTCATTCGCGTTCTAAAATCATCCCGATACAAAGTTACATCAAGTACTCCAAATGGTAATTCAGCGCTATCAATTTGTTTTATTTTTTCCTGAATGCGCTTTCCTAAAAATTCACCGCGAGTTCTCATTCCCATTAACACAAGATTTTTTGAGCCTTTGTTTTTTTCAAGAATTTCGTGCGCCATTCTTGTAAGGATTCGGTCAAACCCTTCAGCATCTATTATTTTTGATTTTACGTCCATATACAAAAAAGCCTCTTTGGATTAATTATCCTCAGAGGTTTACCTTCTTTTTATTTTATTTGATTTTTGCATCCTTTTCCATCTCACGGGATAGAGTTAAAGGTTAATTTTTATTTGTGGCAAACTTAAGCTTATTAATTTTTAAAGTAAAGTTTAAATCAGTATTGATGAAAAATATTTTTATATTTGACATGAAAGTTTTACACCGTTTTCGGGGTGTAGCGCAGCCCGGTAGCGCGTCCCGATTGGATCGGGAAGGTCGTGAAAAAATATTTTACTTATATAATTGAATCTTCTGTAAGTTCTAACTGGTATATCGGACATACGAATGATATAG
>JAGOXU010000205.1 GCA_018059515.1 Ignavibacterium sp. | reverse complement strand
ATCACAGAGTTTCTTACTAAGATTTAGAAGTGTGCAACCAGCGTGGGATTGGTGGTGGGCAATTGATAATGTAAAAGTTATCGCTTGGGATGTAGTTCCGGTAGAATTAACATCATTTGCAGCAACCACAGATAATAAGAATGTAAATCTAAACTGGAGTACAGCAACCGAATTAAACAACAGCGGCTTCCAGATTGAAAGAAGCAATGGAAGTGAATATCAGGTTGTAGGATTTGTAGCTGGACACGGAACAACAACAGATGTACAAAACTATTCATATACAGATCAAAATGTAAAAGCAGGAAGTTATACTTACAGACTAAAACAAGTTGACTTTAATGGAACATTTGAATATTCAGATGCAATAGAAGTTGAAGTTTTAGGAATAAAAGAATTTGCATTAGGTCAAAACTATCCAAATCCATTCAATCCAAGTACAAAGATAAACTTTAGCTTAGCAGTAGATAGCAAGGTTTCGCTAAAGATATTTGATGTATTAGGACAGGAAGTAGCCACATTGATAAATGGACAATTAGCAGCAGGAAGCCAGGAAGTAAGCTTTAATGCAAGTTCATTAAACAGCGGCGTATATTTCTACAGAATAGATGCAGATGGAATAGACGGACAGAAGTTCAGTTCAGTAAGAAAGATGATCTTAACAAAATAAGATTGTTATCTTAAAAAGTTAGAATGGCATAGCCATTACTAGTAATTAAAAGCCCCGCTGAAATATGCGGGGCTTTTTTTGTGGAGAAACATTGTTGAATTGTTAGTTCATATTCCTTTTAATAACTTTACTAATAAAATTAACTCAATCAGGAAACCGTATGAAAAAGTATTCTCTGTTCTTAATCTTATCTTTAATCTTTTTAAGCTGTTCAAAAACTTCCGACCTGGATTATCTTACCCAATCTGAAAAACTGCTAAAGGAAAACAAAGTTTCGGAAGCTGTTAAATCATTGGAAACATTATTAAGCGAATATCCTGATAGTAAGCTTGCACCTAAAGCGCTTGTTGAATTAGCGGGCATTTATCAAAGCCAACAAGTAAAAGGATTAACACATAAACAATCAATCATAAAAGCCGAGCAGTATTATTATCAAGTTTATGAAAAATATCCTGATAGTGAGGAAGCTCCCTTAGCGTTATTCCAGGCAGGTATTTTGTTTGATGACGCTTTAAAAAATTATGATGAAGCAACAAGAATTTATAATTTATTTCTTGAAAAATATCCTAATGATAAACACGCAGTTATTGTTAAACAATCTTTAGATATTATGGGTATTGATCCAAATGATATCATAAATAAAAAAGAAGCATTAAAAAAGTGAGTGATTCGTTTGTAAATTCCAAAAATTATCTTGATCCGAAAATAATTTCCAGAATTAGCAGTCTTGATTTAAGAGCAAGATTAGTTGTTGAAGGTTTTATGGTTGGGCTTCATAAAAGTCCGTATCATGGATTTAGTGTGGAGTTTTCTCAGCATCGTCCTTATATGCAGGGAGATAATTTACGCAGTGTTGATTGGCGTGTATTTGGGAAAACTGAAAAGTATTATATCAAACAGTATGAGGAGGAAACAAATTTACGCAGCTATATAATTCTTGATAGCAGCAAATCAATGGAATATTCTTCGAACAAAAGTATGTCCAAACTTGATTACGCTTCAACATTGGTGGCTGCACTTTCTTATATGATGATAAAGCAGCAGGATGCGGTAAGCTTAACAATTTATTCCGATGAGATAAAAAAACATTTACCGCCAAAATCATCAAATAGTTATTTACAGCAGATTCTAAAAGAATTAGTTACCTTAAAAGCATCTTCAAAAACAAACACATCGGATGTGTTAAATAAGGTTGCAGAAAAAATTAAAAGAAGAGGATTGGTAATTATAATTTCAGATTTTTTTGATGATGTTGATAAAACTCTAAAAGCAATAAAGCATTTTGCACATCTAAAAAACGAAGTAATTATTTTCCAGATACTCGATCCGATGGAAAGAAGTTTTGGTTTTGGTAAAGATGCAGTATTTAAAGATTTAGAAACCGATGAAGAATTAACAACCCAGCCGTATCAGATCCAAAAAGCATATCAGCAGGCGATGAATGAATTTACAAATAAAATTAAACGCGAATGTTTAAACTCCAATTTTGATTATAACCTGTTAGACACTTCAGTTCCATTTGATAAAGCTCTGTTCACTTATATACAAAAACGATCACGACTTCATTAAATCACTTATCTCATCGAAATATCTTTTAGATAATTCTTCAGAATAACTTAGTGTTTTTGATTCGGTAATTATTCTTACAATCGGTTCGGTGTTAGATTTTCTAAAGTGCACCCAGTGATCCGGGAAACCAATTCTTAATCCATCTTCCGTGTTTATTTTTTCTTTCGAATACTTATTAACAAGTTTGTTAATAACTTCATCGGGTGAGGCATTTTTCAAATCAATCTTTTTCTTCGCAATATAATAGTTGGGCAATTCATCTTTTATTTCAGAAAGTTTCTTACCAGAATCTGTCAAATATTGTAACGTGAATGCAATTCCAACTAAAGCATCTCGTCCGTAATGAAGAGCCGGATAAATAACACCACCACTTCCTTCGCCGCCAATTACAGCGTTTACTTCTTTCATTTTCTTTACAACATTTGCTTCGCCTACTGCAGAACGAAATGCTAAACTTTCATTTTTCATTGCAACATCTTCCACTGCTCGCGTTGTGGAAAGATTTACAACAACATTTCCTTTGGTTTTACTTAATACAAAATCTGCTGCAAGTGTAATTGTGTTTTCCTCACTGAACGGTTCGCCTTTATCAGTAATCAAAACTAATCTATCAACATCAGGATCAACAACTACAGCAAAATCTGCGTTATGATCTTTTACAGCTTTCATAGTTTCTGTTAGATTTTCCGGCAGTGGTTCCGGTAATCGAGGAAAAATTCCCGTCCTTTCACAATTCATTTCAATAACTTCGCATCCAAACATTTTTAAATAATCCGGAATACAATACGCACCTGCTCCATTTACGCAATCCGCCAACACTTTAAACTTTTTAGATTTTATTTTTTCTAAATCAATAATTGGAAGTTTTAATATCGCCTCAATATGATTTTTGATTCCATCTGCATAAACAGTTCGTTTACCGGTTTTACTCCAGTTTACAAAAGAGTTATCCGCATCTAAAAATTTTTTCATTTGATTGTGCTCTTCGGGAGACATAAACTGTCCGGTACTATTTAATAATTTTAAAGCATTCCATTCGTTAGGGTTATGGCTTGCAGAGATTGCAATACCGCCTTGTGCATTAAGTGTTTTAACCGTGAACTGAACAGTTGGAGTTGGACAAATTCCAATATCAATAACATCCAACCCTTTAGCAAGTAAAGTTCCCGTTACAATTTGATTTACCATTTCGCCTGTAATTCTTGCATCACGCCCGACAACAACTTTTCCTGATTCGATAAAATCAGCATAAGCACTTGTGTATTTAACAATAACATCAGGATCAAGTCCAGCGCCTACAATTCCGCGTATTCCGGAAATACTAACCATAAGAGTTGACATTAATTCTCCTTTAAATATCTATGAGAAAAATAATCATAAAAGAAGTCTTCAAAAAACTTTTACGTTTTATTAAGAATGATTTATAATCCAATTAAATACTATACAATGAACAAGTTATTATTTTTAGAAAACCCTTTAAATGTTTATCTTTATTAAAACTTTTAACTATGAAAAAGAAAATAGAAAAAATAGATTCACTTTTAATTAAACATTTTGGAATTCCACCAAGACCAAAAAAACTTCCATCTCCATTGGATACAATTATCGGTACTATCTTATCACAAAATACAAATGATAAAAATTCGTACAAAGCATATCGAAACTTAAAAGATAACTTTAGAAATTGGGATGAGCTTGCAGTATTAAAACCTAATCAGATTGAAAAGTACATTAAAGTTGCCGGACTTGGGAAGCAAAAATCCAAATCTATTTATGAGTTACTACAATCTTTAAAGCAAAAAGGGAAAGTGATTTCTTTAGATCATATCAAAACTAAAAATGATGAAGAAATATTGGATGAGTTAACCTTATACAAAGGCGTTGGAGCTAAAACAGCAAGCTGCGTTTTGCTTTTTTCGCTTGGAAGAAATATTTGTCCGGTTGATACGCATGTTCATCGAACACTGAATAGAATTGGAATTGTGAAAACGAATAGTCCTGAAAAAACTTTTTATGATATACTTAATAAAATACCGGAAGGAGTTGCTCATTCCTTTCACACAAATCTGATTAGATTGGGCAGAGAAATTTGTAAACCTGCAAAACCTCATTGTTTCGTTTGCCCATTGCTAAAAGTATGTGCTTATGATCAGAAAAATTTATCGGAAGATATAAAACCCCAAAAGATTGATTTTATGCTGCTTGATAATCTATAGCACAAGCAAGAAAATTTACTTTTATCTAATGTCTAATTGTTTTAACTTTATAATAATTATTCACCCTCAATTACTTAATCGGAGTTTTTAAATGTCTAACAATTTAGGATTAATTGGTTATGATTTTGTTGAGTTCTATGTCGGCTCAGCAAAGATGTGGGCTTATTGGCACACAAAAGCATTGGGCTTAGAAGTTAAAGCTTATCTTGGACCTGAAACAGGAAACCGAGATAGAGTATCATACTATTTAGAAAAAAATAATATACGGCTCGTACTCACTTCGGCAGTAAAACCCTCAACCTACGAAGTTGCATCTTTTGTTGAACGGCATGGCGATGGTGTTAAACGATGGTCTGTTCGTGTTAATGATGTAAAAAAATCTTTTGAAACATCTTTGAAGAATGGCGGAATCCCTGTTCGATATCCGAAAAAGATTGAAGATGAATTTGGGTTTATTGAAGAAGCTGCAATTAAACTTTATGATGATGCTGAAATAGTTTTTATAAATCGTGAAAACTATAAGGGATTATTTAAACCGGGTTATGCAAAACCAGTCCAGAATATTAATATTATAAACGAAGAAACCGGATTGGAAAGTGTTGATCACATAGTTGGAAATGTTAGAACTAATGAAATGAATCTTTGGGCAAATTATTTAAACAAGAGTTTGAACTTTGAAACCTTTATAGAATTTGGTGAAGGCGACATATCAACTAAATACTCAGCATTGCTTTCTAAAGTTGTGCGTTCACGCGAAGGTGCCCCGATAAAAAATCCAATTAATGAACCGTTTGATGGATTAAAAAAATCACAAATTGAAGAATACATTGATGAATATTTTGGATCTGGAATTCAGCACGTTGCTATCACTACAAAAGATATCATCACTACAATAAAAGCAATGCGTGCAAATGGAGTTGAGTTTTTAAGCACACCGCCCGATACATATTACAAGATGTTAAAAGAAAAAGGTTGGAATGTTAAAGAAAATATTGATGAACTTCAGAAATTAGGAATACTTTGTGATGTCGAAGGTAAGGGATATTTGCTTCAGCTTTTTACAAAGCCGATTGGCGATCGACCAACTTTCTTTTATGAAATAATTCAAAGATGCGATGGTGCAGAAGGATTTGGTCAGGGAAATTTTCAGGCTTTGTTTGAATCAATTGAAAGAGACCAAGCAGTTAGAGGAAATTTGGATAAAGAATGATTAAGTTCAAGTTCATGTTTAAGCCTGCCTGCCGCAGGCAGATTCAAGAGAAAAAAAATTATTTAGGAGTTTGTAATGCCATTTTATGTTAAGGTAGGAAAAGTTCCTCCAAAACGTCACGTAACTTTTTATAAAGAAGATAAAAAATCTTTGTACAGAGAAGAACTTTTTAGTACAAAAGGTTTTTCGGGAATCTATTCAAACAAGTATCATCTTTATATGCCCACTGAAGTTGAAAAGATTGATGAAGTTCAAATAGATTCGTCCGGTAATGATTGGAAAGATGCACCTTTGGAATACTATCACTTCATTACTGATATTGTAAAATCGCGTGGAAATATTATTACAGCACGAAATGAATTTCTAAAAAATGAACATTGTGTTATTTCAACAGCCTATCTTACAGAGGATACAAAATATTTTTATCGCAACAGCCAGATGCACGAATTGTTATTTATTCATCACGGTAAAGGAGTACTGCTTACAGAATATGGTAAA
>JAGOXU010000204.1 GCA_018059515.1 Ignavibacterium sp. | reverse complement strand
TTTTTACTCATGCCGTAACCTTTGAATTGTGGAAAATCCAAATTTACGGCTGCGGGAGCTGTTTTTTCAGCTCCCTATTTTTATTTTTTGTCGGTTTGTAGTGTAATTTTTTCTAAAAACGTCTTTATTTCTGGAAGTTTATATTTTATAACATCCCACATAATCTCATAGTCAATTCTAAAATATTCATGAATGAGTTTATCTCTAAATCCAGCAATCTTTCTCCATTCAATATCAGTATGCTGCTCTTTGAAATCTGAAGATAAGCATTTTACTGCTTCACCAATTATCTCAAGGCTTCTTGAAAATGCACGAGTATAGATTTCACTTTCAATAAAACTATTGTAAGAAAGAATTTTCGATTCGTTAATGATGAATGCTACTTCGTCAGCGATATGCTGAAGATAAACTTTATCTTGCTTCATACCACATTATTTCATTTTTGATATAAGGTAGGATATAAGGACTAATTCCTTCTTCAGTAAGTAGATCAACTTTTTTCCCAAATAATCTTTCAAGTTCAAAAACAAGTTCAATAAAATTATCAAATGTCTTTTCATCAAATTCTACTAATAAATCAATATCACTTTTATTATCTGCATCGTTTCGTGAATGTGAACCAAAAAGTCCAATTTTGTTTACTTTATATTTTTTAAGTAAAGCTTTGTGAACTTTTAATAATTCAAATATTTCATTTGCAGTGTATTGTTTCATAATAATTTTTAGTATTGATAAAAGGAATATAGTGCAATTCTAACAATTAATTATTTTAAATTCATAAACTAATGTAAGATTGGGCGATCGACTGATCGCCCGATTAGCACTAGTTAAATCTCCACGTGGCTAACACTAATTACATTAGGGTTTTCACTTATCTGTTTAAGCATATCAGATGTAACCGCGGTTTGTATTTTCATTGTACAGCAAGCAGCTATACCGCCTTCAAAAATGATATTCTCAATTTCTTCTATGTTAATGTTGCCGCTTCTTATAACATCAAGTACTGCAGCAAGTACACCGGGTTTATCATAATGTTTTACAACAAGCTGATAACTTGCATCTGTAATTTTTGCACGGTTAACCCAGTGATCAATAACTCCGCTGTGAACAAAATGATTAATAATATTTATTGTTTCTTCAGCTACAGCATCCTGCGCTTGTTCTGTTGAAGCACCTATATGATGTGTAATATAAATATTCGGATTGTTCATTAGTTTCGATGAAACCTCTCCCGATTTTCCTTCAGGTTCGCCTTTAAATACATCTATACCAACACGAATATTTTTTTCTTTAACCGCTTCAAGTAAATCATCTTCAATTATTATGTCTTGTCGTGATGTGTTAATTAAATAAGCACCATCTTTCATATAGGAAAGCATTTGTTTATTAAACAATCCTTTTGTTTGAGGAGTAGCCGGTAAATGAATTGAAACAATATCGCATAACGGAAGCAGTTGATCCATTTCACTGAAATCTTTTACCTGAACTCCTTCAATACGTGAAATATCTTTTCCGTAAACATTCATTTCAAAAGCAAGCGCGCGTTTTGCAACTTCTTTACCAATATTTCCAACTCCAATTAAGCCAAGAGTTTTACCTTTTAATCCTTTACCTTTTGAATATTTATCTTTATTCCAAACCCCTTTGTTAAAATCAGAAACGTTATCTGGTATAAAACGATCGACAGCAATCATCATTCCCATTGCAAGTTCAGCAACTGCAACTGCATTCATACCCGGACAGTTAGCAACATAGATACCTTTTTTATTTGCTGCAGCAATATTGATATTGTTAACACCAGAGCCAGCACGGATAATTAAATTAAGTTTTTTCCCGCTGTTAATAGTTTCTTCATTAACAACAGTAGAACGAACCACAATAATATCGGCGTCGATTGCTGCTTCTGGAAGATCTTTCTCGCCAAGTTTTGGATTATAGATTACTTCAAGATCAAGATCTTTCATTTGCTGGATATACTTATCCGGAAATTTATCTGCTACTAGTACTTTGATTTTCATATAAACCTCTCGTTATTATTTATATTCGATTGTCATCCTGAGCTTGTCGAAGGATGACCCACTATTTATTTAAGAAACCTACAAGCCCTCCCTCGACTACGCTCGGGATGACGGCTTAATGTGACACTGACTCTATTTCTAAGGTTTACCCGGAAACGATTCTACAAATTTAATTTTTATATCAGCAAACGAATCTACTATTTTAATTTTCACATCCGGAAAAGATTCCACTATTTGCCACTCGCCGCACTTATCAGGAAATGAGTTTACAATTTTTATCTTTAGATCAGGAAACGACTCCACAATTTGCACAGTAATATCAGGAAAAGAATCCACAAACTTTATTTTTCCGTTCAGAGGAAAATCTTTAAATGTACAATTCTCAAAGTCAATTTTTGATTTGTTCTGAGCAAAAGAAATATCACATAAGCTTAAAAATATTATTATCATTAAAGTCATTTCGACCAGAGGGAGAAATCTTTCACTCAGATTGGGAATCAAAACTTTCAAAATTGTAGCTTTTAGTTTTTTCATTTACCTAATAATAATAAATATCCATTATTTGATTTTCTTTGCGAGTTTTGTGAAATCCTTTGTGCACTTAGTGGTTAAATTTTTACCACAAAGGTCACAAAGCAAATCCGCACAAAGAACTCAAAGATTTTTATTCCATCATTGGAATTTTAACATTCCATTTTTTTGCATTGTCAATCGCTTGCTGATAACCAGCATCAGCATGGCGCATAATGCCCATCCCGGGATCGTAAGTTAGAACTCTCTCAAGTCTTTCTTCTGCATCTTTTGTTCCGTCTGCAACCACAACCATGCCTGCGTGGATTGATTTTCCAATTCCAACTCCGCCGCCGTGATGCACAGAAACCCAGCTTGCACCGCCTATTGCATTTAACAAAGCGTTAAGAATTGGCCAATCAGCTATTGCATCGCTGCCGTCAATCATTCCTTCAGTTTCTCTGTTTGGTGATGCAACCGAACCGCAATCAAGATGGTCTCTTCCGATTACAATTGGCGCTTTAACTTTTCCATCGGCAACAAGTTGATTAAATATTTTCCCCATCTTTGCGCGCTCACCGTAACCAAGCCAGCAGATACGAGCGGGCAATCCTTGAAAGTGAACTTTCTTCTGCGCCATATCAATCCAGTTGAGGAGTTGTTTATTTTCCGGAAAAGCATCTCGTATTGCCTGATCAGTTACATAAATATCATTTGGATCGCCACTAAGAGCAGCCCAGCGAAATGGACCTTTACCATCACAGAAAAGCGGACGAATAAATTCCGGTACAAATCCTGGAATATCAAAAGCATTTGACAAACCATTTTCTTTTGCTTCACCGCGAATGTTGTTACCATAATCAAAAACTATTGATCCAAGTTTTTTAAATTCCAACATTGCTTCAACATGCTTAACACAAGTTTTGCGGGATAGGGAAATATATTTTTCGGGATTTGATTTTCTTAACTCGAGAGCTTCTTCAAAACTCATTCCCATCGGAACGTAACCGTTTAACATATCGTGCGCAGATGTTTGATCAGTAACAATATCAGGAGTAATTCCACGCTTCAAAATTTCGTGATGAACTTCCGCTGCGTTTCCAATCAAACCAACAGAAATTGCTTCGCCTTTTTGTTTTGCATCAAGAACAATTTTTAATGCTTCAACAAGATTATCTGTAATTACATCAGTGTAGCCTGTATCAATTCTTTTTTGGATTCGTGCACTATCAACATCAACACCAAGAAACGCAGCACCGTTAAAAGTAGCCGCAAGCGGTTGAGCGCCGCCCATTCCGCCTAAGCCGGCGGTTAAAACAAATCTATTTTTAAGCGAACCGCCAAAATATTTTTTTGCAGCTTCTGCAAAAGTTTCGTATGTGCCCTGCAGAATTCCTTGTGTACCAATGTAAATCCAGCTTCCTGCGGTCATTTGTCCGTACATAGTTAAACCAAGCTGTTCAAGCCTTCGGAATTCATCCCACGTTGCCCAATCCGGTACAAGCATTGAGTTTGAAATTATTACACGTGGTGCGTTTGTATGTGTTTTGAAAATCCCAACAGGTTTACCGGATTGAACCAAAAGCGTTTCATCATTTTCTAAATTTTTTAATGAAGATATGATTGCTTCGTAAGCTTCCCAATTACGTGCAGCTTTTCCGCTTCCACCGTAAACAATCAGCTCTGCGGGGTTTTCTGCAACATCCGGATGTAAATTGTTCATCAGCATACGCATTGCAGCTTCTTGTATCCAGCCTTTGCAGTTGATTTCAGTTCCGGTTGGAGCAATTATTTTTACATGATCTGTTAACATTTTTAATCCTTAAAATGCGTTTCTAATAAACTGTCATATTGTTTGAACAATGATTTATAAATCCATTTTTTAATAAACCAGCTTTTCTTCATTTCTTTTTTCATAAAGTCTGAGTTTTGTTTTAACTGATGTGTTAATCTTATTTTTTCATCTTTAGTAAACTTTACAACATCTTCGCCCTGTTTTAATTTTTCAATTATGGAATTAAAAGCTTTTTCTTCGGCAAAAAATCTGTTATCGCCAGAAACTTGTTTTAAAGCTTGTTTGCAAAAATTTGTTAATAATTTTTTTTCGTTCTTATCAAATTCAAAATTATAGTTTGTGAACAGTTTTTTCATTTTATCCTTTTGTGTTGTTAAACGATAATATTTTTTCTCTCATTTTTAGGTAACCGGGTTTTATTACATTATAAATGTAATGCAATCTCTCTTTGTAGGGAATGAACGCAGATTTCATTGAGTTGATCGTAATCTTTTCAAAATCATCAAAGTTAAAATTAAAATACTGAATTGCAGTTAAAAATTCTTTTGTCATTGTTGTATCACTCATCAGCCTGTCATCAGTATTTAGTGTAACACGGAATTTTTCTTTATACAAAATTCCAAACGGATGATTTTCTAATTTATCAACTGCGCCTGTATGCAGATTGCTTAGTAAGCAAATCTCTAACGGAATTCTTTTATCTAAAACATACTGAGCAAGTTCTCCAAACTTTACAACATTACCATTTGCATCAAGAACAATATCTTCAAGCAATCTTGTAGCATGTCCAATTCTATGAGCGCCGCACCATTGTATTGCCTGCCAAATGGAATCTTTGCCAAATGCTTCGCCGGCATGAATTGTAATATTAAAATTTGCTCTTTGTATATGTTGAAAAGCCTCAATATGTTTTTTGGGTGGATAGCCGCCTTCTTCACCAGCGAGATCAAATCCAACGACGCCATCGTTTCTAAAATTAACTGCAAGTTCAGCAATATCAATTGTGTCTTTCATATTTCTCATACCGCAAAGTATCAAACCATAGCCAACACCAAAATCACGCTTACCCTTTTCTAATCCAGCAAGAACAGCATTAACAGAATCTTCGTAATACAATCCTTTCATCCTGTGATAAACCGGAGCGAATCTTGTTTCAACATAAACAAGACCGTCGTTGTGCATGTCTTCTATCATTTCGTAAGCGATGCGCTCCAAACCTTCTTTGGTTTGCATAACTGCAGTAGTGTGTTCAAAGCCTTGCAGATACTCAACAAGATTTCCTTTGTTGGCTCCGCGATAAAACCATTCTGCAAGTTCAGCAGCATTTTTTGTCGGAAGTTTATTGTAATTAAGTTCTGCTGCAAGATCAATAATCGTTTGAGGTCTAAGTCCGCCATCAAGATGATCATGCAAAAGAACTTTAGGAATAGTTTTGATAATTTGTTCAGTAGTCACAATAAACCTCTTTTTTGTTACCAAAAAATATCCTTTTAAGTATGTAAAATCAATTTAAATTGGATTTTAACACCTAAGAAATAGCTATATATTTTAAAAAATGTTTGTATCTTTAAGCCATAAAATTACAAGAGTTTAATACAGGAAATAATTTTTTACTTATAATCGGAGAGAAAATGAAACAATCAAAATCGTTCGTAGTTGCATTTTTAATGCTAAGTATGCTTTTTGTGGGATATCAATGCGGTTCCACAGAAATTACAAGTGCCAAATTATACATCCAGCAAAAAAACTACGATAAAGCATTAGAAGTTTTACAGAAAGAAATAACAAAAAATCCAAAGAGTGATGAAGGCTATCAGCTTTTAGGTTATGTGTACGGCGAGCTAGGAAATTTTGATAGTATGATTGATAGTTATGATAAATTGTGGCTCGAAA
>JAGOXU010000039.1 GCA_018059515.1 Ignavibacterium sp. | reverse complement strand
TATTGACAAAATTCTTAAGAGTGAAATAATTATAGATAAAATAAAAGTACCAATAAAAAATTTAGTCGATTATGAATTAACAGAAAGTTATAATGAAATCTGGCGGGAGGATCAATCTCGCACAGTGTATATTTATGCCCGTCTAACTAATGCTGGTGTGGATAAAATAATACCACAGATTGAAAAAATTACAAAAACTCTCCCTAAAAATGCCGGAGAAATAATAAATATTAGCGGTGTTAACCAGGAGATCAAAGATTCTTTTGGAGGTCTTTATATTGCACTGATTATTGCCGTGTTGCTAATGTATATGGTACTTGCTGCCGAGTTCGAATCTTTTCTGTTCCCATTTGTAATTATTTTATCTGTGCCAATGGGTTTAATAGGTAGCATTCTTCTGCTTTATATTTTAGGTGAAAGCATTAATATAATTTCTGTTATGGGATTAATAATTCTTGTAGGTATTGCCGATAATGATGCTGTGGTAAAAGTGGAATTTATTTTACGTAAACGTAAAGAAGGACTTCCATTGCAGCAAGCTATTTTAGAAGCAGGACGTGATCGTTTCCGTCCTATTGTAATGAACTCTTTTACTGTAATCTTTGCATTGATACCTATGATAGTTGGAATAGGCGCAGCTACTCAATTGCGTGTTTCTTTATCTGTTGCATTGGCAGGTGGATTGATATCAGCAACTATTTTAACTTTGATTATTATTCCTGTTTTATATACTTATATGGAACGTTTTTCTAAAAAGAAATTTAGGAAATGAAACACTGATTTAGTAAGATTAAATCAGTTAATTTCAGTTTAACCTGTCTTTTCAGGCAGGTGCGTGTAATAAGCGCCTGCCACAATGTGGTTCTATTACGATTAAAAAAAATATTTAAAAGGAGCATTATGGAAACAGTTGAGAAATTAGCAAAACAAGCGATTGAACTTCAACCGGTTGAAAGGCTAAGATTAGTTGAGGCAATTTTATTCAGCCTTGATAAAACCGATCCTGATATTGAAAAAAGCTGGGTTGCCGAATCCGAATTACGTTACGAGGCATATAAACGTGGAGAACTTAAAGCCCTTGACTGGAATGACGTCAAAAAGAGATATGAAAATTGAATTGCAAATTTTTATATCCCGCTGATATCGAATTAGATGAAGCAATTAAATATTATAATCATCAATTACCGGGTTTAGGTTATCGTTTTTATCAGGAAGTTTCATCGGCAATCGAAAGAATTAGGTTTCTGCCTGAAGCTTGGACTAAAGTAGGCAATAAAACAAGACGATGTTTGTTAAAAGGTTTTCCGTATTCACTTCTTTATGTATTTGATGAAAAAGGAATTTTAATTACTGCTTTAGCTCATCATCATAGAAATCCAAAACACTTTAAAGATAGATTAAAATGAATAAAGATTTAAAAGGATAAAAAATGAAAATCCCTAAAAAAATAATTTTTATACTATTTGGTGTTGTCTTACTATTTATTCTAATATATGCTTTAATACCGGTAGAAGAAAACAAAGAAAAAGAACTGACCTCCAATATTAATTACGGTAAATTAGATGAAGTTGTTTTTAATGTTAGGACAAAAGAAGTTATTAAAGGTAATTTGGTTAAGTCAATTTCTGCCAATGGTTTAATAAAAGCTTACCGTGAACTTGATATGGTTTCAAATATTACCGGATATATTGATGAAATATATGTTTATGAAGGCAAATCGGTAAAAAGCGGGGATACTTTATTAAAATTTGATGACAGAGATTGTAAAATTGCTATCAGTGAAGCTGAAGTTAATTTGATGAATGCAAAAATTGAGTATGGATTTTTTAGAAAAGAAGAAGCAGAGAGCATTAATTCTAAACTTGCAGATTCTGTTAGAAATCAAATAGGTTTATTAGAAAAGCTGTTTAGCGAAAGAAAAATTAATGAAGAAGAATATTTAGCCAGAAAGGATCAACTTGATTTAGTATTGTTATTTTCAGGTGCTAAGAGAGAAGAAGTTTTGTTAAATAAAAGTGGAATGACCAATGCTCAAAATTCAATCAACAGAGCAAGGTTAAATCTAAGCTATACTAAAATTACTGCACCTTTCAGCGGTGTAATAGGTGATTTTGATAGGGTACCAAAAACAAGAATAAATGCCGGTGAAAAAATATTTAAGCTAATGGATATATCAAGGTTGAAGGTAGAAGTAGGAATACTCGAAAATGAAATACCCAGTATTAAAATTGGAAGTAAAGCAGTAGTCAAACTTAATGCTATACCTAATAATATTTATTCCGGTTATGTAGTTCATATAAATCCTTTGATTGATCCTGAAACCAAAACTTGTCGTGTTACCGTTGAAATACCAAATTCAGACCGAAATATAAAACCGGGTATGTTTGCATCTATCAATATTGAATCTGAAATTCTGAAGGACAGGATTTTAATACCAAAAGAAGCTCTCTTAGTAAGGGATAAAAGAAATCTTGTTTTTATCGCGGAGGATAGCGTTGCAAAATGGCATTATGTACAGATTGGAGAACAAAATGATAAATCTATTGAAATTTTAGACGGTGTATTGCCCGGAGACAATGTAATTGTTGAAGGACAATACAATCTAGCACACGATTCTAATATTAAAATAATCAAAAAATAATGAGTTTTGGAAGAGAGAAATAATGGAGTAATTATATGATAGAGCGTAATTTTAATAATTTCTCTTTAACCACTTCCTTCTCTTTTTCCAATATTCCAAAATTCTGATCAGTCTACAGGGTGTCTTTTTTATGTTGGAAGTTGTGATTGAAATAATCAAATAATTGTATGAAGAAGATCATTTATACATTTTTAACCAGACCTGTAACTGCTTTAATGGTTTTCTTTTCTGTATTTGTTATTGGCGCAGTATCTTTTTTTAATATACCCATCGAACTTTTACCCCATACAGAATATCCCAGGTTATCAGTATCAGCATCCTGGAATGGAGTTTCCCCAGAGGCAGTGGAGGCTTACTTAACATCACCGCTCGAAGCAGTGCTCGCGAGCGTAAAAGGAGTAAAGAAAATATCTTCACGATCTTCAGAAGGCAACACATATATTGATCTCGAATTTCATTCAAACACTAATATAGAATTCGCAAGATTAGAAATAAATGAAAAGCTCGGTGCAATAATTGAAGAACTTCCATATGGCATTTCAGTGCCCAGGTTATCCTTATATGTGCCAAAAGAGTTTCGTGATTTGCAGGGTTTTTTAACTTATACACTTACTGCCGACTTATCTGCAAATGAAATTAGAAAATATGCAATCGATTATCTTAAGACATCTTTATTATCTATTAATGGCGTATCGGATGTTGTTGTTAAAGGAGGCAATGAAAGAGAAATATTAATAACAATTGACTACGAGAAAGCAAAATCACTTTTTATTACGAATAAAGATATTTCAGATGGGTTAAACAATGCTGAGCAAATAGTTTCTGCAGGAACTATTAGAAAAAAAGATTCTCAGTTGTTAGTAAAGATAAACAATGAAATTAATTCCGTAGAAGTATTATTAAATCAACCAATAAAAACGATAGGAACTACAGTTGTAAGATTAAAGGATATAGGAACAGTTACTGATGATTTTAGTGAACAGAAAAGTTTTTTCAGAATAAACGGTAGAGAAGCAGTTTTTCTTGAGATAAGTAAAGAACAAGGTCAAAACACAATTAAAGTAGCTGATGATGTCTATAAAAAATTGGAAGAATTAAAAGCTAATTTTCCTCCTGGTTTTAATCTTGTGAAAGAAATTGATATGAGTCTAAACGTCAGGGATGAAATTAATGAATTATTTAAAAATGCAGGATATTCATTGATAATCATTCTATTGGTTTTAGCTGTTTTTTTTCGGAGGATAATTTATTCACTTATCATTATTTCTTCTATAATATTTTCGCTTCTTTCGGCTTTTATCTTTTTTTATATTTTTAATTTGCCGCTAAATATCCTGACCATAGCTTCCCTTATTTTGGGATTTGGATTGATGGTTGATAATTCAATTGTTGTTATCGACTATCTTGATAAGCATGTTGTAATTGAAGATCTTAAACGGTTATCCGTACATACAAAAAATATATTTTTCCCTGTATTTGCATCCACTCTAACTACTATTGCAGTATTTATACCGCTTGTATTTTTAACTGGTGAATTAAAATTATACTTTGAACAATTTGCGTTAGCTATAGTAATTACATTATCAAGTTCACTTGTAATTTCATTTTCAATTGTTCCTATGTTTTTTGCAAAGCTTATCTCTAAGCATAATTCACAAAAGAAGGATAATTTTTGGAGATTAAAAGAAAGGAAATTACAAAGTTTATTTCGAGATGTGTCAAAACCTAGAAATAGACTTTCCCAATATATCTTCTCATTTATCCTGCAACTAATATTAAAATGGAAAAAAACAAGTGTTGTGTTTTTAATACTAATAATTGGTTTCCCTGTTTGGCTGCTCCCTGCAAGAATAGAAATTCCGATAATCTCAACACCGTACAATGCAATTTTTGATTCTGAGTTTTTTGGTGGTTCAAAAAAGTATTTTAATTATGCTTTAGGAGGAAGCCTCAATTTATTCTTCAATCATATTCAAAAGGGTGAAGTGTTTGCATATGGTGACACTGACTATTTGATAGTAAGATTGAGACTACCAAACGGAAATCGCATTGAACGTATAAATAATTTAACACAAGATTTTGAAAAAGAAGTTTTAGCTTATAGACAAAATATTGAAAATATTACTGCGAATGTTTTTGATGAGGAAAATTCAATAGTCAGAATAGACTTTAGTCCAGAACAGACCGGAAGTTCTTTTCCATATATTTTAAAGAATTATCTTACTGCTTATGCTGTAAGATTAGGCGGTTTGGAGGTTTCGGTTTATGGTTACGGTCCGGGCTTTTATAGTGGAGGAGGAAATTCTTCCTCATCATTCATTGTTGAAATTGCTGGTTTTAATTTTACAAAATTAAAAGGGCTTGCAAAAGAGTTTAAAGAATTAGTTAGCAGTAATCCTCGTGTTGACAATATTGATATTGACAGATCTTACTATAACTTTAATAATGATGAAACATATGAAATATCCGCTGAAGTTAATAGAGAGATTTTAGCAAGAAATAATATATCAGTAACTGCATTGTTTGATGAAATCGCAAATAGTACAAGAGGAAATCTTGGATATAATAAATTTAGAATTGGTCGAGAAGAAGTATTTTATTCTGTCAAGTATTCTAATTATAAGAATATTCAGCAGGAAGAACTCGAAAATCTAATTTTCCATTCTTCAGGTAAAGACTATCTAAAAATTAAAGACGTTATCACATTTAAAGAAAGCAAAGTACTATCTACTATTAATAGAGAGAATCAACAGTATATTAGAAACATAAGTTTTGATTATAAAGGTCCATATCAATATGGCAATGAGTTTGTTGAATCATCAATTTCTCGACTAGAATTACCTGCGGGTTATTCAATAAAAAAACGTGAGTTTTCTTTTCTTTTTGGTAAAGATGAAGAAATTGAAGCATGGACGATATTAGCAATCTCCTTACTACTAATTTTTATGATAACGTCAGGATTATTTGAATCAATTAAAAACCCTTTTCTTATAATATTTGCGGTTCCATTTGCACTCATAGGTACCATCATTCTTTTTTATTTTGGCGATTTTAACCTCGATCGCGGAGCTTATGCAGGCTTACTTTTACTTATAGGTCTTTCAGTTAATAATTCAATTATTCTTGTTGATTACTTATCAAAGAACTATTCCGGTACAGGATTTAATGAAATTATTAAACTTAGCTATAACAGAGTCAGACCAATTTTTACTACTACATTCACAACAATAGCTGCGATGATTCCGTTGATCCTAAACATTGAACAAAGTTTCTGGAAAAGTCTTAGTCTAAGCGTAATGGGGGGACTTTTATTTTCTGCTATATTTATTGTTGTTTTTATCCCAGTATTTTATTGGTTGATGAATAAAACAAAATATATATACAGCAAAACCAAATAAATTTATTGGTGCTTATTATCAAATAATATATTGCAATAACAAATGAATAGATGAATACTTGGGCAATGTGTTAAAAAAAGTTATTCCATATTCTGCGCCTGCACCTATTTTAAAACCTTTCAAATCAAAATTTCTAAGATCAAATCCTGCAGAAATTGAAATTACAACTCCGTAATCCCAAATATTTGTATCGCTAAAAGTTCTATCGTTCAGGGCAAGTAATCCAACACCTTCTTCCAAAAACATTTTATTATCAAAATATTGAGTTGTAACTCCTTTAAAGTTAAATCCTAAAATATATGGATTATAGGTTTGAGTTGAGTTTGGAAGAATCGCATTAAAATCTTTTGTAAAAATAAAACTTGCTCTTGGAAATACTTCCTCAAACAACGGAGTATTCATTTCTACAAAAATAGAAGAAGTAAATCCGCCAACAGAAATTGAATTTCCATTGAATGAACCTCCGCCCCAATATCCGCCAATACTAATTTCTGTTTGTGAAAAGATTAACGAGGAATAAAACACAACAATTATTAATAAAACTTTTACTTTCAATTTATATCCTTTTAATTTTACAACAGCAAAATATAGGGAAGTAACTAAAATCGAAAGGAATAAAAATGGATAAAGTTCTTTATCATTACAACGCAAAGATTATTGATGTTTACGATGGCGATACATGCACTGTTGATATTGATCTTGGTTTACACACCTGGATAAAAGGTGAGAAGTTAAGATTAAATAGAATAAATGCTCCTGAATTAAGAGGTGTTGAGAGACCAAAGGGATTATTAAGTCGTGATTTTTTAAGATCGCTTATTCTTGATAAAGAAGTATTGATTGAGACGATTAAAGATAAAAAAGAAAAATACGGAAGATATCTTGCAGAAATTTGGCTGCTTGATGATAAAGGAAAATACATCAATATAAATGATGAAATTGTTAAAAAAGGTTTTGCGAAATACCAGAAATATTAAATCAAATACTGAAAGGACTGAAATGAAAAAAACATCTAAAATAAATTTTGTAGTTGAGCTTGATGAAAACAAAATGCCCGAAAAAATTGAATGGCAGGCTGATGAGGCTGATTTTACGGGCTTTAAAGAAGCAAAAACTTTAATGCTTTCTCTTTGGGACAAAGAAAAAAATATTACACTGGGTATTGATCTCTGGACAAAAGATATGCTTGTTAACGATATGAATTTGCATTTCTATCAGATGATTCTAAAGCTTGGTGATACTTATCGTAAATCGACAAACAATCCGGATGCTGCCAAGATGTTTGATAATTTTGCCTCCGAGTTTGGAGTCAAACTAAATCTTTTTGAAAAGAAATAATCCAGCCTTTTTAATTGATTTATTTAAATTATTGATGGTTCACATCTAATATGATGAGAGCAAAATAGTTTTCATTCAAAATCATTTTGATTAATTTGACTCACAGTTTAAATACATTTAGGTTTTCTTATGGATGTTGAAATACTTTCCAGAATACAATTCGCTTTTACAATTGCCTTTCATTACATCTATCCTCCTTTAAGTATCGGCATCGCAATAAATCTTGTAATAATGGAAGCGATGTATCTAAAAACAAAAGACAAATTTTTTGAAAATCTTACAAAGTTTTGGGTAAAAGTTTTTGCTTTAACTTTTGCATTAGGTGTTGCAACAGGAATTGTAATGGAGTTTGAGTTTGGAACAAACTGGGCAACTTATTCACGTTTTGTTGGCGATGTTTTTGGAAGTGCGCTTGCTGCTGAAGGAATTTTTGCTTTCTTTCTTGAATCAGGATTTCTTGCAGTTTTAGTTTTTGGGTGGGATAAAGTTGGACCAAAGATGCATTTCTTTTCTACACTTATGGTTGCATTTGGAGCAATGTTTAGTGCTGTTTGGATAGTTGTTGCAAACTCATGGCAGCAAACACCCGCCGGCTCTCACATTGTTGGCGAAGGAATAAATGCTCGCGCAGAGATTACAGATTTTTGGGCAATGGTATTTAATCCATCTTCTATGGATAGACTTTCACACGTACTTTCAGGTGCTTGGTTAGCTGGGGCTTTTTTAATAATCAGTATTAGCGCATATTATCTTTTAAGAGATAGACATATTCGTTTTGCAAAAGCTTCAATTAAAATAGCATTAATTGTTGTTATGATTGCATCATTATTTCAATTATTCACAGGGCATCGCAGTGCGGTTGGCGTTAGTAAAAATCAACCTGCAAAGCTTGCAGCAATGGAAGCAGTTTTTGATGATCAAACAAATGCCCAGCTTTATTTATTTGGCTGGGTTGATGAAAAAAATCAAGAAGTAAATTATAGTATTGCTTTGCCCGGAATGTTAAGTTACTTAATTGGTTTTGATACTAATACAAAAGTAACAGGATTAAATTCTTTTAAAGAAGAAGACAGACCGCCTGTTAACATTGTTTTTCAGTCTTATCATTTAATGGTTGCAATTGGTTTTAGTTTGATAGCAATAAGTTTACTTGGAATATTTTTTTGGTGGCGCGGCACATTATTTAAGCAAAGATGGCTTCTGTGGATTTTTGTATTCTCAGTTTTTCTGCCGCAAATTGCAAATCAAATTGGCTGGATAACTGCTGAAGTCGGCAGACAACCATGGATTGTGTACGGTTTGCTTAGAACATCCGAAGGATTATCTAAAGCAGTTGTAGCCGGACAAGTATGGTTTTCACTTATACTTTTTACGTTGATATACATTGGTTTGTTCATTTTATTTATTTATTTGTTGAATGAAAAAATTAAACACGGTCCCGAAGATGTTGATTCTATTCCTTCTGAAATCGGGCATCCAAAAGCTTAAAAGGCACGAATATGGAATTTACTTTTGATTTAAATACAATCTGGTTTTTCTTAATCGGAATTTTGCTTGTTGGATATGCAATTCTTGATGGATTTGATCTTGGAGTTGGCGCGCTGCATTTACTTGTAAAAGATGATCTTGAAAGAAGAATCATGATCAATTCAATTGGTCCCGTTTGGGATGGAAATGAAGTTTGGCTTGTAACAGGCGGCGGCGCATTGTTTGCAGCTTTTCCACATGTTTACGCAACTGTTTTTTCAGGATTTTATTCTGCTTTAATGATGTTACTGTTTATGTTAATTTTTCGAGCAGTTGCTATTGAATTCCGGAGTAAACGACCGATGAAATGGTGGCGGCAAATGTGGGATGTTGCCTTTAGCATTGCAAGTATCTTTATCGCTTTTCTTGCTGGGGTTTCAGTTGCAAATTTAATCACAGGAGTTCCTATCGGACCAGATAAAGAATTTATTGGAACGTTTTGGACTTTGATAAATCCATATACATTATTAGTTGGAGTTACAACCGTTGCTTTATTTATGATGCACGGTGCAATTTATGGTGTGATGAAAACTGAAGGAGAACTTCATAATAAATTAAGGGGTTGGGTAAACAATACAATAATCTTTTTTATAATTTGTTATATTACCACAACGATGACAACATTAATTTATTATCCGCATATGGTTCAGCATTTTAAAGAAGTTCCGGCTTTATATGTCCTTGCAATTTTAAATATGCTTGCAATTGCAAATATTCCGAGAGAAATTTCTAAAGGAAAAGATTTTTTCGCATTTCTTTCTTCATGTGCATCAATAGCAGCGTTGTTAGCTCTTTTTGCTTTTGGACTTTTTCCAAACTTTGTACTCGCCTCAAACAATCCTGAATATAGTTTAAATATTTATAATGCAGCATCATCCCAAAAAACTTTAAACATTATGCTTATTATTGCGCTTATCGGAATTCCTTTTGTGCTTGCTTACACTATAAGTATTTATTGGATATTTAGAGGAAAAGTAAAAATTAACAATATGAGTTATTAATTTTTTAGAAAGTTTTTAATATGGAATTAGTGCTCAGCATTTTTATCGGAGTCGGACTTTCTGCAGCGGTTGGATTTAGAATTTTCATTCCATTTCTAATCGCTTCGATTGCATCTTACACAGGGCAGCTTGATTTATCCACTTACTTTAGCTGGATCGGAACGCTTCCCGCACTTATAGCTTTTTCCGTTGCAACTGTTGTTGAGATTGTTGCTTATTACGTTCCCTGGTTAGATAATGTTTTAGATACGATTGAACATCCGCTTGCAGTTTTTGCGGGAATTGTTTTAAGCGGCTCTGTTATTTCTGATATTTCTCCATTTCTAAAATGGGCTTTTGCAATTATTGCAGGCGGTGGAATTGCAGGCACAATTCAAGTAGCAACGGGATTGACAAGATTAAAATCATCTGCTGTTACAGGCGGCATTGCAAATCCTGTTGTATCTACTGTGGAAGCTGGTTCTTCAATCGCACTTTCACTTATCGCAATATTTATTCCTGTTGCTGCTTTAATAATCGTTTCATTACTTTTAATTTGGGTTACGACAAAATTTTACAAGAAATTCTTTCTTAGAAAAGAAGAATCGTAAAAAATATAAGGAGACATTATGGAAATAGTTTGGAAGATTATTATCGGTTTACTTGCCGGAGCAGTTGCAAAATTTTTTATGCCCGGTAAAGATCCGGGTGGATTTATAATTACAATATTACTTGGTATCGGCGGCTCTGTTGTGTTTTCATATCTGGGACAGTTTTTGGGATTGTATAAAGAAGGTGAAACGGCTGGATTTATCGGTGCTGTAATTGGTGCAATGATTTTACTTTTTCTTTACAGAATATTCTTAAAGAAAAAATAATTATTTTTATTTAAAATTTTTAAGAGGATGGAGCTTCTATCCATTCTCCACAATTTATCCCTTCAATGTTCCAATCGCCAACTGCAAACCTTATTAATCTTAATGTTGGATAACCAACAGCAGCAGTCATTCTTCGTACTTGTCTGTTTTTACCCTCACTAATTTTTAGTTCAATCCAGCTTGTTGGAATATTTATCCTTTCTCTTATCGGCGGATTTCGTTCCCAAACTTTTGGCGCATTAATTATTTTAACTTTTGCGGGTTTGGTTATTCCATCTTTTAACAAAATACCTTTTCTAATTTTGATTAGCGATTCTTCAGTCGGAACTCCTTCAACTTGAACCCAATATGTTTTTTCTAATTTACTTTTTGGATCAGAAATATGATTTTGAAGTTTGCCATCATCTGTTAAAACTACAAGTCCTTCGCTGTCATAATCTAATCTGCCGGCAGCATAAATATTTTTAACATCAATAAAATCTGATAAGTTTTTTCTATCATCTTTATCTGTGAACTGACAAAGCACATTAAATGGTTTATTGAAAAGAATTAACATCAATAATTTAATTTTTTAACGCTGAATTTCGAATAAGGAATAACGAATGTCTATGTAAAATGCTCATTTCTATGTCCTTAATTCTTTAATCATTATTTGTTTTCATTATTATGTTTATTCATAACTAATTCTATAAATAGCATCTGCATAATCATCAGAAACCAGCATTGAACCATCGGGTAACAGTTCAATATCCACAGGGCGACCGGAAACATTATCGCCATTTAACCAGCCATCTGCAAAGGTTTCATAGCTAACAGCATTATTACCGTTTAATCTTACAAGAGTAATTCTATAACCAATTTTTTGGCTTCTGTTCCAGCTTCCATGTTCAGCAATAAATATTTGGTTTTGATATGCAGCGGGAAACATTTGCCCTGTGTAAAACTCCATTCCTAATGCAGCAACGTGCGGTCCAAGTTCTTGAACAGGTTTTGTGTAAAGTGAATTATCGCCCTGCGAACCAAATTCAGGATCAAGAATATTTTTTCCGTGCAAAAACGGATAACCAAAATGTAAACCTTTTGCAGGTGCATGATTTAATTCATCCGGCGGAATATTATCGCCGAGCATATCTCTTCCATTATCAGTAAACCAAAGATCGTGTGTAGTTGGATTCCAATCAAATCCAACAGTGTTTCTAATTCCTTTTGCAAAAACTTCAAACTCACTTCCATCATCATTCATTCGAGTTATTGATGCATATCGTTCGTCTTCATTTTCTTTCAAGCAAATGTTGCACGGTGCGCCAACAGGAACATAAAGTTTTCCATCGGGTCCAAATTTTATAAACTTCCAACCGTGGCTTCTATCAGTAGGAAAATCATCTCGCACAACTGTGTAACTTGGATTATTTTTAAAGCTATTATCTATATCAGCAAATTTAATTATTCGATTTACCTCAGCGACGTAAAGATCACCGTTTTTTAAATCAACACCGTTTGGCATATCAAGCCCTGATGCAACGATAAACATTTTATCAACTTTAAAATCATTATTGTTATCAACTAAAGCATAAACATTGCCGGCGTTTCTTGTTCCAACATACAAAACTCCTGTTGGACTTAGCACCATTGAGCGAGCATTTGGAATATTGGAAGCGTAAACTTCAATTTTAAAACCCGCCGGTAATTTGATGTTTGAAGATTGAGGTTCAGTATCGGAATTACAGGAAACAAATAATGCAAAAATTAAAATCGATGATAAATATTTAATCATAAAAACTCCGTAAAATTATAATATCAAATTTGCGGCTGCCACTTATAACCAATTTTAAATTCAGTATTTGGGATTGTAATTGGTAATCTTCCGTTTGATTTAATTGAACCGTTGAGCAGATTTAGTGCGGCTCTTTGCGATGCTTCAGTATCGCTGAAAGTACAAATATAATTTTTTGCTTTTGGAAAAAGTGAAAGTATATAAGGATTTTCAAAACTTATAATTATTACTTTTTTATTTAGTGCTAAAAGATTTTCAATAAAATTTATTTGTGTGTCCGATAACGCTTTACCATTCGTATCATTTCGAATATAAAAATAAGATGCAACAACAATCAATTCACAATCCTTTGCGATATACAAAGCAATTTCATAATCAGATTTTTTTGAAGAATTAGTTAAAGTTGTGCGGCTATAAAATGAAAAACTCTCATCGTAAATATCACAAAAGTGCGAGCTTTTTATCGTGCTTCTATTTGTTATATCTAATAATAAAGTTTTGACATACTTTGATGAATCCAATGGAAGGAGATCGTTTTCCATCTTAACAACAGTAACAGATTCCTCAGCAATTGTTTTGGCTAACTTATAATTGTGTTCAATTCTAATTCGCTTTGGTAGCTTTTTATTTTTAAAATTATTTTTCTCAAGTTTCAGCCAGCGTTTAGCGGATAAAATTTTTCTAACACTTTCATTCAATCTGCTTTCAGTAATCTTACCTGATTTTACAGCATTATAAATAGCAGTAATTCCATCTTTGAAATTAGGCGGCATCAGCAAAATATCATTACCCGCTTTAAATGCTTGTACACAAGCCTCACCATTAGCATAATAATTTGTTACAGCTTTCATATCCAATGCATCAGTAATTATCAAACCACTATATTTTAATTTTTCTTTAAGCAATTTTGTCACGATGTTGTACGAAAGAGAAGATGGTAAATCTTTTTTGTTTTCAAATGCAGGAACATTTAAATGTCCAATCATTATAGCAGGAACATTATCTTTTATTAATTCTATAAATGGATAAAGTTCATTTTCAAAAAGATAATTTGTACTTCCGCCAATAACAGGTAAATCTTTGTGTGAATCAACGCGTGTATTACCGTGACCGGGAAAATGTTTTGCGGTTGCAATTACTCCGCCTTCAATCGATCCTTCAATAAATGATTTGCAAAATTTTGTTACTAAGTTTTTATCTTCAGAATATGAGCGAAGATTTATTACCGGATTTTCGGGATTATTATTTACATCAGCAACCGGTGCAAAATTAATATTAACTCCAAGTATAAGCGCTTCAACAGCCGTAGCTTTGCCTGTTTGATATGCAAAATCAGGATCATTCGTTGAACCGACAGCCATCGAATGTGGAAAAGTATTTGAAACATTCATTCGCATACCGATTCCATTTTCAAAATCAGCAGCAACGAGCAGGGGAATATTAGAATTTTTTTGCAGCTCATTTATCATCGAAGCAGTTTCATCAACATCGCCGGTTGAGATTACAATTCCGCCGATACCATGAATCTTTACTAATTCTAATGCAGCTTTAAATTCTTTTGAAGATTGATCAAGACTTTTACCAAAAACGGCTGGCATAAATATTTGCGTGCACTTATCATAGAGCGTCATTGCATCTAAAGTTTGTTCAACCCACTTTTTATCTTCATCGTTAAGCTCAAAGATATTAATTGATTTCATAACCCTATCTTTTGAATAAACATTTTTTTCTTCAATAAATTCAGATTTAGAATTGCCGTTTAAAACTTGCAGTATCAAAAAAACAAAGTGAAACGATATTAAACTTAAAAATCCAAAATTGGCTTTGGCAGATAAACTATTTCTCATCAATCTTTTCTAAACATTTAATAATTGTGTTGTGCAGTTCAGGGCGCATCTTACCTAATTTCCCATTTTCTCGTGTTGGATAAACGCGATTAGTTAAAAACACTACAAATAAATTTCTTCCAGGGTCAGCCCAAATTGAAGTGCCTGTATAACCAGTATGTCCAAAAGAATTTGCTGAAAAATAATTTCCGGCAGAGGAACCGGTTTCTGATTTTGTATCCCATCCAATAGCTCTGGAACTTTCATCGGAATATCTTTTTGTAAAATATTCTATTGTGCTTTGCTGAATAAATTGTTTGTCATTTAATTTCCCTTCATTCATCAGCACTGCCATTAGTTTTGAAATGTCATTTGCAGTTGAAAACAATCCCGCATGTCCGGCAACTCCGTTTAACATTGCAGAAGTTTCATCATGAACTTCTCCTTGAAGTTGTCTGTTCCGCCAATAATTATCAAGCTCTGTAGGTGCGCAGAATTTTTTTAATGAATCTGCCGGATTATAAAAAGTTGAATTCATTTTAAGAGGAACAAATATTTCATCTTTACAAAAAACATCTAAACTTTTGCCTGTAACTTTTTCAATTATCTTACCAAGTGTAATAATTCCTAAATCCGAATAAACCATTTTCTCGCCGGTTTTGTATTCCAGCTCCGCACCATATATTTCTTTTAAAACTTCATCAGTAGTTAAATTTCTTTCATAGAATTTTTGCCAGGCTACCAAACCTGAGTTATGAAGCATTAGATTTTTAATTGTAATATTTTCTTTTCCGTTTACGCCAAATTCAGGAATATATTTAACTACTTTATCATCAAGTGAAAACAATTTTCTATCGCAGCAAATCATTGCGGCAGTTGTTGTGGCAACAACTTTTGTAACGGAAGCTAAATCATAAATTGTATTTATGTTTACTTCTGGAGATTTTTTATCGTAAGTAAAATTCCCGAAAGATTTTTCAAAAAATATTTTCCCATCTTTCCAAACTAAAACTACAGCACCGGGAAAAGCTTCATCTACAATAGCTTTATTGATTACAGAATCAATATCATTAAATTGATTGCTTGTATTTTGGGGAAAGCAGCTTGTAACCGCTAATAACAGTATTAAAACGATGTATTTGGTTAAATATTTCATAAAAATCCCTAAAAGAAAAAATTGCAATTCAATTTAATTAAAAAGATTCAACGAAAAAATTGAATGATTACATGATTACAAATTATTATATTTAGCATAAGAAAGAACAAGGTTTTTTTATGAGCGATTTAGAAAAATATTTTTCACAATTCCGAAAAAATATAATTGGAATTGATGCCGAGTTTGAAACACCATTTGGTGTTAAAAAAATAGTTTATGCTGATTGGATAGCGAGCGGCAGATTGTACAAACCAATCGAAGAAAAACTTTGTGAAATTTTTGGACCGCTTGTTGGCAACACTCATTCAGAATCGAGCGTTACCGGAACAACAATGACATTTGCATATCACGAAGCTCACAAAATTATTAAAGAACATGTTAATGCCGGTAAAGACGATGTGATAATTACTGCGGGTTCAGGAATGACAACTGTAATTTGCAAATTCCAAAGATTACTTGGATTAAAAATTCCGGAACAGCTTTCTGATTATTTAAAGTTACCCGCTGAATTAAAACCTGTTGTGTTTATAACACACATGGAACACCATTCAAACCAAACAACGTGGTTAGAAACAATTGCTGATGTTGTTGTTATAAATCCGGATGAAAATGGTTTAGTAGATTTTAACGACTTTAAAGAAAAATTAGAAAAGCATAAAAACAGAAAACTGAAAATCGGGGCATTCACAGCAGCTTCAAACGTAACCGGAATTGAGCCTGATTACTTTAAACTTTCAAAAATGATTCATCAATACGGCGGTTATTCTTTTATTGATTTTGCTTGCGCTGCGCCTTATGTAAAAATCGATATGCATCCGTCTGATCCGGAAGCAAAACTTGATGCAATTTATTTTTCGCCACATAAGTTTTTAGGCGGACCAGGAACGCCGGGCGTTTTAGTTTTTGATTCCAAGCTTTATAAAAATAAAGTTCCGGATTTGCCGGGCGGCGGTACAGTTGATTGGACTAATCCGTGGGGTCAGCATAAATTTGTTGCAAATATCGAAGCACGAGAAGACGGCGGAACTCCGGCATTTCTTCAAACAATAAAAGCTGCTTTGTGTATAAAACTTAAAGAGGAAATGAATGTTGATAAAATTAGAGCAAGAGAAGATGAGCTTGTAAAAACTGTTTTTGAAAGATTAAAAAAAATTCCTACGCTTCATATACTTGCAGAAAACATTGAACACAGGCTTGGCGCAATTTCTTATTATGTTGAAAATATTCATTACAACTTAATTGTAAAATTATTGAACGATAGATTTGGTGTGCAGGTTAGAGGAGGTTGCTCTTGTGCAGGAACTTACGGTCATTATTTGCTTCATGTTGATCCAAATCATTCTAAAGTAATTACAGATAAAATTGATCACGGTGATCTATCTGAAAAACCAGGCTGGGTTAGAATGTCGATCCATCCAACAATGACCGATGAAGAATTAAATATATTTTTAGATGGAATGGAACAGATTGTGCAAAATATTGACGAGTGGGGTAAAGATTATTTTTACGATAAATCTAAGAATGAATTTTTTCATCATTCATCAAACGGATTAGAATTAGAAAAAATTAAAAGCTGGTTTAATTTTATTGAAGCAAATAAAGCTTTGACAAATTGACTTTTGTTCACATATTGATTTAAAGTAATTAGTAGTTATATAAACAATTTTGTTTTACTAAATAGCACTCGTTATCTAGAAATCAAAAATGGAAGGACGGTGTATGATGTTGGCTTTAGGCTCCTACGAAAAATGCAAGCAATATATTAATCTTCACTCATTGGATTCTGATACAAAGAAAGAAATCTTTCCGTGCATCACGATATCACGACAAACAGGTTCGGGTTCTTACGAAGTTTCTGAAATCTTAATTGATATTTTACAGAGAAGAACTAAAGAACCGGAAAATCCCTGGACTTATTTTAATAAAGAATTAATTAATAAAGTGCTGGCAGAATTTAAACTGCCAAAAGCATTTTCAAATTATCTTTCAGAAGATAAATACAGTCACATTTCCGATGCTGTAAATGAATTATTAGGCGTTAAACCTTCTGATTGGACAATCATAAACAAAACAACTGAAGTAATTTTACAGTTAGCACATTATGGTAAAACTATAATTGTTGGAAGAGGCAGCACAGTTATAACAGCAAAATTACCAAACTGTATTAATGTCCGATTAATAGCGCCATTGGAAAATAGAATAAAACACGTTCAGGATATATTTAGTTTTTCTAGAATGGAAGCAATGGATTATATAAAGAGAGAAGATGAAAGCAGACGAAAACATTTAAAGTCGCATTTTTTTCGTGAGCTTGATGATCCAACACTATACCATTTAATAATTAATACGGGAAAGAATAGTTATGCTGAGTCTGCAGAAATTATTGCAGATACTGTGATAAAAAGATTTCCAAAGAGTTTTATTTATTAGCGTGATAATTTTATTTGAGAATATAAATTTATTCTATGAATGATATAATGTTAGAATTGAAAAGTTCAGGTTTTTCAAACTGCAAAAAGTGTCCGCATTTATCAAATAAAATTAGTCGGCTGTTTTTTATTTTAGATGATCCAAATATCGCAATTTCTTCAGTTGTTGTTTGATGAATAGATTTATTTGGAATAAGAAGATCATTTTTACCAAATAAAATTAATGTTGGGATATTTATTTCATTCAATCGATTTATAATTGGTGCTTTAAGCAGTCCAAACAGTGAGTTTGAAACTACAGTACAGTGATTTGAAAAATCCGAATCCTTTTTAATTGCAATTCTATCCGCAATCATTTCCTCTGCTTCAACAGGCATATTATAGAAGTTAAATTTATAATTTAATCTTATCTGGTTGTCTGATGTTTTAATCAAAATTTCCGGTGACATTATTTTTTTTATAAGCTCAACTTCATCTTCGTTAAAAGATTCAAATCCTGCAGGAGCAACTAAGATAAGATTATAAATTCTGTTTGGATAATCTAAAACATAACTTGCGGCTATTTGTCCACCCATCGAATGACCAACGAGTGAAATATTTTTAAGTTCAAGTTTAATTATAATTTCATCAATAATCTTAGTGTAAAAACTAATCTCACCGGAATGAATTTGTTTACTTGATTTTCCATATCCGGGTAAATCAATTGCAACGCATCTAAAATGTTTTTTTAATTCAGGAATATTTCTATCCCAGGCTTTTAAATAACTTCCAAGTCCGTGTATAAATAGTAAAACATTTTGTGAATCGCCTTCATCCATGTAAGCGATACGGTAATCATTTATTGTAATAAACTTTGTAGGATGAGAATATTTGATTTGATTAAAAGCACTGTTCATAAAAAATCAGTAGTATAAACTATTCGTTACTAAAAAAATAACACCGCAGACAGAAGAGGCTGTGTGAAAATATTAAAAAACGTCACATCGAGCGAAGTCGAGATGTGAATTTATTACAAAATGTTCGGCTTCGTCTCCGCTCAGCCTGACGAATATAAATTTTCACACAACCTCTGAAGCCTGCGGCTGTGAATAATTTATTTTAAGTAATCTAAAACTGCTTGGTTAAACTCATCAGCTTTTTCTATTTGAATCATGTGTCCTGCATTATCAAGCTCAATTAGTTTTACGTTACTTATATCTTTAGCTCCATTTTCAAAAACATCAGAAGTGCATCCTGGATTTAAATATGGATTTGGAAT
>JAGOXU010000203.1 GCA_018059515.1 Ignavibacterium sp. | reverse complement strand
ATTCAGCAAGTATAATTTTGTACGAACTGAAATTAGTATCTTCAGATGGAAAAAATATTCTACAGATTGTGCCAATACTGAAGGAATGTTTCAGGAGCAAAGATGATATCTTTAGAAAAAGTTGTCATCCAACATCTAACTTGACTTGACATTTGGCATTATCCGTGGCGGATTAGGTGAGGCTTAATTCAAATACCCATCATTCATAATTATTTTTTTTACTTCCGATGCTTTATCAACTTTGTCTTTAATAGATACGAAATAATTAATCAGATAGTTTAATCTTTCATTTTCAGTTTTTAGGATTAGTAATTCCTGCTGCTGCTCATAAGTTAAACCGGATTTCTCGGCAATCTTGTAGGATTTAAGTTTAGCGGATTTAAGATTACTCCAGAAAGCATCTTCCAATTTATAGTTTGCTAATTCAACCACTTCTTCAAATTCGGTTTGCAGTTCATCCATCAGTTTTACATCTGCAACGGAATCATCATCCAAATATTTTTCAACTTCTGCAATGTAATATCCATCAAGATGCAGGGAAGTGGAGTTGATAAGAAATCGTTCTATTCCTTGCACAACTATATCTAACTCACCATTTAAATAAGTTTTAAGCACGCTGCTTACTTTTACATAAACTCCAACATCGGAAATTCGTTTATCAATTGATGCAACAATTCCAAATCCGGAATTATGAGTGAGACAATTTTGAAGTAGAATCTTATATCGCTCTTCAAAAATATGCAGCGGATATTTTGAATCCGGAAATACAACTAAATTTAATGGGAATATAGGAATTGAAGTCATTTTACATTTTGAGATTAAGTTTAAAGTAGAATTTAGATGGAATTGTACTATGCTTAATTATGGAATAGTGGAATGATGGAGTAATAGAATTTTTAATATTCCATCATTCCAAAACTCCACTACACCAAAAGAAATTTATGCTTTTGAAAACAGATCGTTAACTTTATCCCAGTTAACAACATTCCACCAGTTTTCAACATAATCAGGTCTCTTGTTTTGATATTTTAGATAATAAGCATGCTCCCAAACATCTAATCCTAAAATCGGAGTTCCTTTCACTTCAGCAACATCCATTAATGGATTATCCTGATTTGGAGTTGAGCTTACAACAAGTTTACCATTCTGTACAAGCAGCCAAGCCCAGCCGGAACCGAATCTTGTTGCTGCTGCAGTACTAAATTTAGTTTTAAATTCATCAAATGAACCAAAAGCAGAATTGATAGCATCTGCAACTTTGCCGGATGGTTTACCGCCGCCGTTTTGTTTCATCAATGTCCAGAACAGTGAGTGATTCCAATGACCGCCGCCGTTATTTCTAATAGCAACCGGTAATTTTGAAATCATTGAAAACATATCGTAAAGTGTTTTCCCTTCGTACTCTGTGCCTTCAACAGCTTTGTTAAGATTTGTAACATAACCGTTGTGATGTTTTGTGTAATGTATTTCCATTGTCATCTTATCAATGTATGGTTCAAGTGCATCGTAAGAATAGGGTAATTGAGGCAATTCAAATTTAGCCATGGTATTTGTACTCCTTATATGATTTTTGAAATTATTTAATTGATTATCAACTTTGCCAAGAACAGACACAGCAGGAATGGCGCCTAACGTGTATAGAAACTTCCTTCTTTGCATAGCTTTATCCTTTCTAATTAAACTCCGAAAGACTCACCGCAGCCGCAGCTTTTGGTTGCATTTGGATTATTAAAAATAAAACCTTTACCGTTTAATCCATCTGAAAAATCCAATTCAGTTCCTGAGAGATAAAATAAACTTTTACCATCAACAAAAAGTTTTACGCCGTTTTGTTCGATTATCATATCACCATCGCGCGTTTCAGGATCAAAACCTAAGCTATAAGTTAAACCTGAACATCCACCGCCTTTAACACCGATTCTTAATCCACAATCCGGTGTAATTTTATTTTCTTCCATTATACGTTTTATCTCTTTAACAGCTTTTTCTGTTATTGATATTTCAGATTCTATTTGTGTGTTGCTCATTGCATACCTTTAAATGTTTATTAATTAAAATGAAAAAGGATCTCCCGGTTTAACTGTTACAAACTCAGGATAATTAACTTTCCAGCCCTGACTGCTTGTTCTTACAAAAATGCCTGCAGTTTCGTAGTATTCAGAAAATTGCTTTGATAAACTTGCAAGATTATTATCCGTTAAAGTTGTTCCTTTTTTCTCAAGAAAACTCTTTAAACCATATTGAAAATCTCTGAAGAAAAAATTTGAGTTATGGAAAATTGGAAACTTAGCTTTCAAATAATTTAAAAATATTTGGCTGTCATTTTTCAATTCAGCGAATAGTCCGGGAATGTTTTTGTTTTTCATTATTGTGGTACAGTTTGTTTATAATTTTGTGATTTATTGTTTCTTAAAGTTCTTAGTTTATTTATTGCCTCAACAACTTTTTGAGAAGCATAATCAATTTCTTCTATAGTATTAAATCTTCCAAAGCCAAATCTAACAGAGCATAAAGCTTGTTCATCAGTTAGACCAATAGCTTTTAATATTCTGCTCGGCTTTGTTGATCCGGAGGCACAGGCTGATGAGTTTGAGAATGCTAATTCTCTTAACTCAAGCATTAGTTTATCAGCACGAACTCCCTCAACATATAAATTTAAATTGTTTGGTAAGCGTTCTGTCATAGATCCATTTGGACTAATGTTTTCAAGGTTTGAGCTGATGTACTGATAAAATCTATCTCTTAAGTTTTTAGTATGCTCATAATCTTTTTCTGATTCGTTCTCACATAATTCAATTGCTTTTCCAAATCCAACAATGGCAGGAACGTTTAAAGTTCCCGGTTTTATTGTTCCTTCTTGTGTGCCGCCAAATATTCTTTGTGCAAGTTTAGCTTTTGGATTTTTTGAATTGATGTATAAAGCGCCAATACCTTTTGGTCCGTAAAGTTTATGTGCTGTAAAGGATATAAAATCTAAATTGATCTCAGCAAGATCAAACTTTAATTTTCCAACAGCTTGTGTTGCATCAACATGAAGAAGAATATCATGTTCTTTACAAATCTGCGATATTGTTTTTATATCGTTTACGGTTCCAATTTCGTTATTTGCAAAGATCAATGAAACAAGTTTTGTTTTATCTGTAATTGCATCAGCAATTTTTGTTGGATTAATTATTCCGGAATTATCAACATTAATAAATGAAACATCAAATCCTTTTTGGGAAAGATGCTTTAATGATTCTGTTGATGCACTGTGTTCTAAGTTTGATGTTATAATATGAAATGAATCCGGATTAATATTTTCAGTTAAACCGAGATGAACTAAATTTATAGATTCAGTTGCGCCGCTTGTAAAATAAATTTCTTTGGATGATACTTTTAAGAAATTCGATATGATATCTCTTGAATTTTCCACTGCACTTTTTGCTATCCAGCCAAAACTGTGATTGCTTGAAGCATTTCCAAATCTATCCTGCAAATAGGGAAGCATGGTTTCCAACACTCTCGGATCTATTTGAGTTGTGGAATTATTATCTAAATATATAGGTGTTTTTATCTTCATTAAATTATGTGCGCTAACTTTGTATCATAAAAAACTTTATCAATCTTTTTCTGCACTTCAACTAATGGATCACGAATTTTGCAGCAATCCAAATAAGAACAATCTTCTTTAGATGTATCTGTACTTAAACATTCAGTAATTTGATAATTAGGTTCAACTGCTTTAATCAAATCTATTAAAGAAATCTCGAGAGGATTATTTTTAAGTGTGTATCCACCCTTAACGCCTTGATAAGAAATTGCAATATTATTTTTTGCAAGATTTTGTAAAACCTTTGCAACTAACTCAAATGAAATCTTATAATTTTCTGCAATTTCTTTTGCGGTAACTGCACTGCCATGGTTTTTAATCGCCATATATCTGGCTGCCATTAGTGCGTATTCTGATTTTTTTGATAGTTTAAGCATAAATAAGACTAATTTAGTCTGGTATAAACTTATAAGAAATAGGCTTTAATTGCAAACTGAGTGTGATTAAAATCCTAATAGCTGAACAGATTCTTTAGCAATGTTTACCAATGGAGAAAAGTAAACGCCAAGAATTAAAACTGGAGCAATTAATAAAATAAGTACAATGTAATTTAATGGCGAAAGCGGAATCTCAACTTGTTTATCCGATCTTACAAGGAACATTGCTTTTAAAACACGAATGTAGTAATAAAGTGATATAACAGTATTTAGTAGTGCGATAATTGCAACTGTAATCATTTTTGCATCCACCAATGCGATGAAAAGATAAAGCTTGCCAATAAATCCTGCTGTTGGTGGAAGACCTGTAAGTGATACTAAGAAAATACCGAGAGCAGTTCCGAGAAATGGAAGTGAATATCCAAGACCTTTATAATCATCAATTTCTTCTGAATCGATTTTATTTGCGATTAACATAACAACGTAAAACGCTCCAAGATTCATGAACAAATAAATTGCAAAGTATATTAAGACAGCCATTATTCCTTGATCTGAAAGCACAGCAACACCGAGCATTAAATATCCAGCATGTGCTATGCTCGAATAAGCCAACATTCTTTTTAGGTTATCCTGCCACAATGCTGCAAAGTTACCAAATGTCATTGTAATGATTGAGAATAAAATCAATAGTGTCTGCCAATCAATGTAGGAAATCATTTGCCAGTAACCTGCTAGAGTAAGATCTTGTACGAATGTAATTTTTAGGAATCGTATCAAAACTGCAAATCCCGCAGCTTTACTTGCTACAGATAAAAACGCAGTGATAGAAATAGGTGCGCCTTCATAAACGTCCGGAGTCCAAAAATGGAATGGAACGATTGAAATTTTAAACCCGATTCCTGCAAAGATCATTAACACAGATATTAAAAATGTTAACTGGGTGGCGGAAGGGGATTGCATCAGCGAATGAATTTCTGTCAGATTTGTACCGCCGGTAATTCCATATAAAATTGAAATTCCAAAAAGCATAATTCCTGATGAAGCAGAACCGTAAATAAGATACTTTAAAGATGCTTCGCTGTTTCTAACAGATGTTTTAACAAATCCGGCAAGAACATAGGATGATAAAGAAAGTAATTCCAATGATAGATAAATAAGAATCAAATCATTTGCAGAAACCATTAAGAACATTCCAATTACCATTCCAAATATCAAAGCATAATACTCGCCGTGTCTATCCGGGCAGGAATTTATTTCTTTGGATGATACCGAAAATAAAACTATGAATGCGGTAGTAATTAGAATTAAAATCTTAAAAAAAGATGAAAAACTATCTAACGAAAGGAATGATATATTTTCAGAAACTGCGAATGCGGATTTTGGATTACCAAACTGAAGTACAACAAAACTAAATGCAATAGCTAATCCAATCAATGAAATAAGAGGTAAAAACTTTTTACTCTTTATGAATATTAAATCAAAGACAACAATTGCAACAAGTGTTAAAGCTAAAGAAATCTCAGGTAAAATTGCCTGAAGATCCGCAGATAAGTTTGGTAAAATCAATGTTATCACTTTATAAAAAAATTAAAACACATTTAATGAACTATAAAAAACCTGTGCATCGGTAATTACTTTAACCATTGCATTTGCAGATGCATTCATAAGGTTAAGCATTGGTGATGGATTAACTCCGAGATAAATAACTATTACAGTTAATGGAACGAGCATAAAATATTCACGGGAAGTAAGATCAGTTAAGTCTTTCCATTTTTCGTTTTGTGCTCCAAGATAAACTCTTTGAAGTGTCCACAACATATAAGCGGCACCTAATAAAATTCCAAGTGTTGAAATAATAGTAAGAACTCTTGTAGTATCACTTCCAAATCCACCGAGAAAAACTAAAGCTTCGGAAATAAATCCGCTTAAACCCGGTAAACCGATTGCAGCAAAGAATGCAACAGTAACAAAGCCAGTGTATATCGGCATTTGTTTTCCCAATCCGCCAAACGCATCTATATCTCTTGTGTGTGCACGATCGTAAATAACTCCAACAATAAGGAAGAGCATTGCCGTAATTGTACCATGATTAAACATTTGAAGTATGGCGCCGGAAATTCCTACAGTATTTAATGAAGCCATTCCAAGCATAACAAAACCCATGTGCGAAACTGATGAATAAGCAATCAGCTTCTTAAAATCTTTTTGCGCCATCGCGCACAGTGCACCGTAAATAATATTTATCATACCAAACAGTGCGATGTACCAGCTTAGTTGATATGTAAGTTCTGGAAATACAGGA
>JAGOXU010000202.1 GCA_018059515.1 Ignavibacterium sp. | reverse complement strand
AATCTGACACTAAGTTTATTCCCTGCTGTAACTTAGCAGGGGGTATACTTTTAACTATATAGGATTTTGTTTGAATACCCGTAATTTTATAAACTTTTTTGTTCGGGTTAAATTTTAGTCGGTTGATAGTGAAAAAATTATTTGATTTATTAAAGTCTTCCCTCATTGATTTGAAAGTAATTATTTGGAGTTTCTGTAAAAAATACATAATGATTACTAACTCTTAACCACACACAAGATTTGATATTAAATATCTCTTCAATTTATTGAGCTAACAAAAGAATTATCATTATTTGATTTCTGAATAGTTGGTATGTGTTTTGTGTTTTTCTCTTGCATACTAATTATTTGAGGCTCAAATGAAAACCGTTTTTTATTATTCGATTATAGTCATCTTACAATTTCTTTCAATCAGCTTTGCACAAACTACAATAATTGCAAATCATAATTCTGCAAAACTTTCAATCATCCCCACTAACTGGATTGATTCCGCAAAGGCAAAACTTCATATTGCTTATGGACATACATCTCATGGAAGCCAATTAATTACAGGAATGGATGGTCTTAAGAATTGGAAGGGTTCCCAGTATGCTTTCAATGAAGGAGGAACAAATGGTGCTCTTGATATTGATGACTACGCATTTTCCGGCGCATCCGATCTTGGAAATCCGGATCGAACTGCTTGGGCAACTGCAACAAGAAATTATTTAAACAATTCCGCCAATAGTGATGTTAATGTTGTAATTTGGAGCTGGTGCGGACAAGTTAGCAGTGCAACTGAAAATGATATTACTACCTACCTAGACCTGATGAGCTGGCTAGAGAATGATTATCCAAACGTAAAATTTGTTTATATGACCGGGCATTTAGATGGAACCGGAACAAATGGAAATCTTAACATCAGAAATGAACAGATAAGAAACTACTGTTTAACAAATAGAAAAATATTATATGATTTTAGTGATATTGAATCTTATGATCCCGATGGTAATTATTATTTAAATAAAAATGCGAATGACAATTGCGATTACGACAGCGATGGTAATGGAAGCCTTGATAAAAACTGGGCAATTGATTGGCAAAATTCACATACATTAAATGTTGATTGGTATAATTGTTCACCTGCACATAGTCAGGCATTAAATGGAAATTTGAAAGCGTATGCTGCGTGGTGGCTTTGGGCTAAACTTGCTGGTTGGGATTCTGCTTCCGATATAGAAAATAGAAACGAAATGGTAAATGGTTTTAAACTTTATCAGAATTATCCAAATCCATTTAATCCCTTTACTATTATAAGATTTGAAGTACCATTTGTAAAGTCGGGGCATGTCCCGTCTGTACTACTGAAAGTATTTGATGTATTAGGAAACGAAGTAGCAACACTTGTTGATGAGTATAAATCCGCAGGAAATTATGAAGTTGAATTTCTCGTAGGTCAGTCCACTGCGGCGGACAGTCCTGACATCTCGAGCGGTGTATATTTCTATCAATTGAGAGTTGGAGATTATACATTAACGGCAAAGATGATTTTGCTTAGATAATTTATCTGAACTCACTCAGACAAATTTTATATCCATCATATCTTTAATAATGCCGTGATAATAAGGAAGCTGCATTAATGTTTTTATTCCTTCAAGGTCCTGATCTTCAAGATCAAAAACTATATGCTGGATGTTTACTGAAATAAAATCTAATGAAGTTTGTGTAAATTCTTTCAACAAAGATGAATAATCTTCAGTATGCCCGTTCATCAAATTATCTCTATATTTTTCCTGAAAATCTTTTAATACATTTTCGGAAGTTCCGGCAAGAATAAAATTTACGTAAGGAGCATCCAACAATTCAATTATCTCTTCAGCAAAACTTAATCCGTTAAAAAATAATTCTTTAACATAGTTTTCGTCTCCAACAATTAGCATGTTATCATCAATATGTGAAGTATCATCTTTTACTAAAGCTGGTGTCACATTAACATCATAAAACTCCTTAAATAATATTTTGCTAAGAATTATTTCATTGGTTGTTACATCACCTTTAAGAAATATTTGCTCTAATGTTTCCTGCCCTTCTTTAAAATGTATATATGAATTTGAAAGAAGCGCATTGAAAGACACACCTATTTTCGATGACACAAAAAAATCTTTGAAAGAAAGCAAATCCAAGGTTGGGATTAGTCCAATTGAATTTTCATCTTCCGATAGTTTTTTGGCTATTAGTGCGGATGGATGAAATTCAACCGAGACACTTTCATTAAGATTGAGTTCAGAAAGAAGTATATGAGAAAAAATATTTTGTGGAAGTAAAATTTTTATTTTCATAAAATAAAAAAGCCGCTTTGTTTAGCGGCTTCCTCATAATTTTTACTTTAAGGTTTTTTACTTTTAATTCTTGCTGCTTTACCAGAAAGATTTCTTAAGTAGAAAAGTTTTGCTCTTCTAACATCGCCCTGTTTTAGTACTTCTACCTTAGCAATTTTAGGTGAGTTAAAAGGGAAAATTCTTTCAACACCAACACCACTGGACATTTTTCTGACTGTAAAGGATTTACTTAATCCTGAACCACGAATGCTAATCACATCGCCTTCAAAAGACTGTAATCTTTCTTTATCACCCTCAACTACTCTAACCTGAACACGAATGTGATCACCTGGATTAAAATCAGGCATATCGGTTTTAATCTGGTCTGGTACTATTTTATTTAAATCGATCATTTCATACTCCGCTAATTATTATAATTTCTCCACTTTTCAGTTAAGATTTTAGATTGTTCTTGTTTCCATTTTTTAATTTCTTTGTCATTTCCCGAAAGTAAAATTTCAGGTACTTTCAATCCCCTGTATTCAGCAGGTCTGGTGTAATAAGGTGCTTCCACAACTTCACCATCCTGAAAAGAATCATCAAGAGCCGCTTCACTATCGTTAAGAACACCCGGAATCAATCTTACAATTGCGTCAGCAATAATAAGTGCTGGAAGTTCACCTCCCGTTAAAACATAATTACCAATTGATATTTCATCTGTTGCAAAATATTCTCTAACTCTGTCATCAATCTCTTTATAGTGCCCGGCAATAATCAAAATATTTTTTGCAAGTGAAAGTCTGTTAGCATATTTCTGATCAAATAATTTACCTTTTGGTGTAGTAAAAATTATATGATCGAAATTACTTTCACTTTTTAACTTATCAATACATTCAAAGAACGGTTCCGGTTTAAGGATCATTCCAGCGCCGCCGCCAAATGGTTTATCATCAATTTGTTTGTGTTTATTAAAAGCATAATCACGAAGATTATGAATTTTAATTTCTACTTTTTTTTTATCCTGAGCTCTTTTTAAAATGCTCGTGTTAAGCGGACTGGAGAGAAGCTCAGGTACCGCAGAAATAATATCAATCTTCATTATCATCAATTCCAAAATCAGGATTTAAAATCAAAATATTATTTTCAGGATCAATTTTTTCAAAAATAGAATGAACAAATGGAATAAGAATTTTATTACCGTCTTCCTTAATAATTTCGATTACAGGATTTGCCGGAGTTTCAAAATAATCAATTACTGAACCTAATAAATCCGTACCTTTAAACAATCTACACCCCACTAAGTTATGAGTCGTAAATTCATTGCTTTTAACTTTTTCCAGATCGCTCATCAAAACAAAAATGTTTCTGCCAATAAAAAGAGATGAATCTCTTTCATTATCAAAATTTTTGAACTTAAATAAAATAGAATTTTTTATAACTAATACTTCTTCAAGTTCTACTTTTTTTTTCTGATCCCAAAAATCCAGATATAAAAATTTAATTGAATCCTGATTTACATAAAAACCCGGAACCAATTGAGCCTTAACAAATCCGTCTTTACCGGCAGAAAGAATTTTTGCTATAAGATAAAATTCATTCAATTAAAAACTTGAACGATTAATCTTCAATCTCAAGAATTGCTCTCTTGCCTTCTTTAGCAGAAACAGCAGTTAAAAGTGTACGCATCGCCTGGGCAGTTTTGCCCTGTTTGCCAATCACTTTGCCAATATCATCAGCTTGTACTTTTAAAGATAAAACTACCTTTTTTTCTTCGGTCAGTCTTTCTTCAACAACAACGCCATCAGGATTATCAACAAGTTGTTTTGCAATGTACTCAATGAACTCTTTCATAATAGAAGCCTCCTAAAATGAACCCGGGTCAATAAGTAGTTATGTACAGCCTTAATAAAATATTTTTATTAAGAGTCTAATTCAGAAGCGGAACCCGTAACTTCTGATGTACCTCCATTCCATAATTTAAAAATACAAAAACTATTAAGCAGGCTGCTCTGTTTTAGCTTCCTGTGTTTCAGCTTTTTTCTTTTTCTTTACAGATTTTTTCTGCGAAGATGCTTCCTTAGATGCTTGCCAGCTTTTTAAAAGAGCTTCGGCTTTCTCTTGTGGAAGTTTGCGTTTTGCAATATCTCTTTTAAGGTTTATGCCTGTTTGATTGAACAAACTTTTTACCGTGTCAGTTGGCTGTGCACCATGATCCAACCAGTAATTAATTCTGTCTTCCTTTAAATCTATTGTATGTGGATTTGTAAGCGGATTGTAGATACCTACTGCCTCAAGAAATTTTCCATCTCTTGGTGAGCGTGCATCTGCCGCAACAACTTTGTAAATGGGCTGTTTCTTTTTTCCCATTCTTCTCAATCTTAACTTTACTGCCAAATTATTATCCTCCGGATATTATCTCTATGATCAATTAAATTTAAAATTACGCATCGAATTTGGTAACCCTTTTTTAGAAAAGCTACTCATCATTTTTTGCATTTCACTAAACTGTTTAACTAAGCGGTTAACATCTTGTATTGATGTGCCGCTGCCTCTTGCTATTCTTTTACGGCGATTGCCGTTTAAAACCTTCGGCGTGCTTCTTTCCTCTTTCGTCATTGAATTGATAATCGCTTCAACTTTTACTAGGGCATTATCATCAATTGGTGCATTTTTTATCTTTGCACCTAGCCCCGGAATCATTCCCAACAAAGAAGATAAAGAACCCATTTTCTTGATGACTTTAATTTGCTTAAGAAAATCATCAAAATCAAATTTATTTTTTTTTAGTTTTTCTTCTAATTCTTCAGTTTCAAAGTCCTCAAACGAGGCTTGAGCCTTTTCTACAAGGGATATTACATCGCCTTTGCCTAAAATTCTGGAGGCTAAACGATCGGGATAAAAAACTTCTAAGTTCTCTAATTTCTCACCATTACTTATAAATTTTATTGGTTTACCAACAACAGATCGAATTGAGAGTGCCGCACCACCTCTTGAATCACCGTCCAATTTAGTGAGAACAATACCATCAAAGTTTACTGTATCATTAAAAGCCTTTGCAGAATTTACCGCATCCTGCCCAGTCATCGAATCAACAACAAACAAACTTTCATTAGGATTGATGATACTTTTAATATCCGCAACCTCCTGCATCATCTGTTCATCTACATGAAGCCTGCCTGCAGTATCAAATATTATAGTGTTATAGTTTTTTTCTTTCGCATAGATTAAAGATTCGGTTGCAACCTTAAGTGCATCTTTTTCTTCAATCGAAAAAACTTCTACATCAATCTGTTTCCCCAATAATTTCAGTTGCTCGATAGCAGCAGGTCTGTAAATATCTGCCGCGACCAACAAAACTTTTCTTTTTTGTTCAGTTAATTTTTTTGCAAGCTTTCCGCAAAAAGTAGTTTTACCGGAACCTTGTAAACCAACAACCAAAACAGTTGTAATACCTGATGGATTAAGCTGCAATTCCTGATGACCGCCGCCAAGCAGTTCAGTTAATTCATCATAAATAATTTTTGTAATTAATTGCCCAGGAGAAATTGAGGCAATTACTTCTTTACCAAGAGCCTTTACTTTAACATTTTCAATAAAATCTTTTGCAACTTTATAATTTACATCGGCATCAAGCAAAACTCTTCTTATTTCGCGAAGAGTATCTGAAATATTACTTTCAGTTAGTTTTCCTTGTCCGGTAACTTTTTTAAGTGCAGATTCTAATTTTAGAGATAATTCTTCAAACATAATTTCAAAAAATCAACATTACTAATCTAACTAACCTTCGTTCAAAGCATTTGCACCGGATACAATTTCAAGTATCTCTGTTGTAATTGCGGCTTGTCGTTTACTATTGTAAGTAAGGCTTAAAGTTCTAATTAATTCTTTAGCATTTGTAGTTGCATTATCCATCGCTGTCATACGCGCAGCAAACTCCGAAGCGTTTGACTCCAATAAAACTCTCCACATTTGTC
>JAGOXU010000201.1 GCA_018059515.1 Ignavibacterium sp. | reverse complement strand
TATTCTTATGGATGGAATTACACATTGGAATCATCCAGGTTTTATGGCTTACTTTAATTCAACTTCAAGTGGACCGGGAATTTTAGCAGAGCTTTTAACCGCAGGTTTAGGCGTAAATGGAATGTTGTGGAAAACCTCTCCTGCGTTTACTGAACTTGAAAAATCAATGATAAATTGGTTCAGACAAATGATTGGTTTGCCAGAAAATTATTGGGGAATTATTTATGATACTGCTTCAACAAGCTCTATGCATGCAATTGCTTCTGCACGTGAACAGCTTGATTTAGGTTTTAGAGAAAAAGGAATGTCCGGAAGAAGTGATGTTCCAAAATTAATTTTCTATTGTTCAGAGCACGCACATAATTCGATAGACAAAGGTGCACTAACTTTGGGAATCGGATTGGATGGAATTAGAAAAATTTCTGTTAATGATAAGTTTGAAATGATTCCAGAAAAACTTGATGAAGCAATTAATAAAGATATTGCAAAAGGCTATAAACCGTTTTGTGTTGTTGCCACAGTTGGCACAACATCTACAACAAGTGTAGATCCTGTAGATGAAATTGCAAGCATTACCGAAAAATATAATTTGTGGCTTCACATTGATTCTGCTTATGCAGGAGTTACAGCTATGATTCCTGAAATGAAATGGATTACAAATGGTTGGAATCGTGCTGATTCACTAGTAATCAATCCGCACAAGTGGATGTTTACACCAATGGATTTAAGCGTTTACTTTACTCGTAAACCTGATATTTTAAAACGTGCATTTAGTTTATCAGCAGAATATCTAAAAACAAATCAGGATAACGAAGTAGAAAACTTAATGGATTACGGAATTCAGCTCGGAAGAAGATTTCGTTCTCTCAAGCTTTGGTTTATTATAAGATATTTTGGAGTTGATGGATTAGCAGCCCGAATAAAAAATCATATTACACTTGCAACAGAGTTTAAAGGTTGGATTGAAACAGAAAACGATTTTGAACTGATGGCTCCGGTTCCATTTTCTACTGTTTGTTTTAGATTTAATCCCAAAGATAAAACTGATGATGAACTTAATATCTTAAATGAAATTTTATTAGAAAGGATAAACGAATCCGGAAAATTATTTTTATCACACACAAAACTTAATGGCAAATTTGTTATTAGATTAACGATTGGAAGCATTCGGCACGAAAGAAGAAGTGTTGAAGAGGCTTGGAAATTGATAAGAACCGTAGCGCAGTAATCCTTTCCTGCGATTTAATGCTGTGCAGATATACAACACATCTTAAATTTGAAACGCCTTTTTTTATTATCCATTCCACAACCCTAACCCGCCGAGGAATAAAATGAAATAAAAACGCACTTTTCATTTTAAAAATACTTTAAACCAACTATTGACTTTGAACAATTCCGAAATTACGTTGTAACCAAGATTAAAAAACATTTTTATCTTTTACAGGATTCAGTTTCTTGAATTAAAAATTAGTGGAGAAACTTTATGGGTAAGTTCAGTTTCAATCAGGGTAAAATAAATTTTCAAAACAATTACAAATCTATTGACAGAAAAAATATTTTACACAAATTTCCGTTTTCCGTTTTCCGTTTTCCGTTTTCCGTTTTCCGTCTTCCGTCTTCCGTCTTCCGCTTCTCGCTTTTGCGTTTTTCGTCTTTCTGCTTTCGCTTGTGGCTATGCCATCTTTCGTTACCGCACAAGTAATAATTAAAGAAAAAGTGGAGATAAATCCGCTGGGAAATATTTTACCGGAATATCCACAATCAATTTTTGATCCTTGCCTCAATATTCATCGACCGGATAGATATCAATCTGTTTATAGCTGTATTGGTTACCCGATTGAGCCGATACAACAATTGTTTCCCTGGCAAGCATACCCCAGCAGTCCAACAGATATGACATTAGATTCAGCTAGTATCTATCAAATAAGTATAATTTCTGGTTCGGAGTACGCATATTTCTTTAAAGCAACATATTGGGATACAGTTTTGCAAGTGCCTGTTGAACCTGAATATTTAGGCAGTGAAATAGTTGGATTAACCGGTTCTGAAATAGCAGGATGGGGTGGGCTTTTTCCATTTGTTGGAACCGGATTGTGGGAAAGAGAACATCAATCCGATTATCAAATAGTTTATAACAATCACTCCTCGCACGAAGTTAATGTTGTTTTCACTATTACAAATCTTTCAACCGGATATAGTACAGATTGGCATACTGCGGTTGTTAACCCTCAACTTAGATACAAAGACTTTAACTTTGACGGTGATACAATATCTCACTACATCGGTCCGTTAGCAAAAACAGGATTGTTAATACCATATTTTTTAGAAAATCTTTTGGATGAAACTTGTCAGTTCCAAACAGGCTGCCCGCCGGAAGATATCCGTTTTAATATGGAAATAATTGATGGACAGCAATATGGTAAAATTATTAAGTGTGATGGCTATTATGAAACCTGTGAATATTCTACAGCTTTTTATGATCTTACTTATGATGATATAGTTTATTACGATTTCTATTATACCCCTGATGGAGAACAACCTGATTCTACAGGATCAGTAACGCTAAGGATTTCATCAACAGATAGTGATATTGGTTTAAAAGATTACGCATTCTACGTTAAAAGAAATTTCTTTCCACCGGTTTCAGAAGATGGAAGCATCGTTTTGCAAACCAGTAAAGAAACAGCAGTATCAGGCGATACTTTGGATGTTAATTTATTGTGGGATAATGGAATTGACGGAATTACCGAATTTCCTGAAGGACAAGAGTTTTCTGTGTGGCTTGCAGAAGGTTTTAATTATGGTACAATACTAAATCCTGAAACCGGGGATACATCAGATACATTTACAGAAATTGGTAAACAATTTAAGTTAGTGATAAATAAAAATATAACTAAAGCTAGTGCTAAGATAACGCTTGCAGCAACTGCCGATGTATTTATGCTTGGTGGACCAATGGGAATGCAAAAAAATAATATAATAACTGCAGCACAAAAAAAAGCAAATAAACTGAAGACCTTTCAAAAACAAAATATTAGTGATAAAAATGAAGAAGAAATAATAACCACAGACTTTATTATCAGTTCTAAATTTTATTCAGGAATAAAAGAGATCATTGTAAATCCATTTATTATTGAGATTGATCCACCAAGAGTAAGTGCTGGAGATACAGCCCGAATAATACCAAAGTATATGGATGAAAATGGAGACTATGTAGAGTTTGATAGCTTACAAACATTTGAACTTGGAATGCTGGATGGATGTATACTTGGCAAGCTAAGTAGTGCAGGTATAGATACAAATTATTTTTACGGAGTAACCCAGCCATTTTATTTTATTGCAGATAGCAGTGCTGACAGCGGCACTGTAAGCATAAGAGTTAGCGTAATAGAAATGAACCCGCAAAACAGAAGTTTAACAAACAACAACCCGATTGAGAATGATAACCCTGTTAGTTGTGCAAATATTAGTTTTGTAGAGAACCTTTATGCAAATAAAAGCTTGGTACTTGGAGATCTAATAGAAATAAACTATGTAAAAGGAGATAAATTTATTACAGAATTTCCTAAAATGCCTGAAATATTATTTACTGCCAGACCAAAATTTCAATTAATTGGGCCATATGATTTAGTTTGGGAATTAGAAGTTAAATGGATTGATAAAAGAGATTCACCTGACAGAATTACTAAAGAGATTTTTAGAGGAGATGAAACAGGTTTCGGAAATACAGCAGTCCTTTGGTCAGTTCCTTGGGATGCAAAAATAATCGGAGGTGATAAAATCAAAATCACTGCCTCTATAGTATATGGTGGATATCTATATACAGCATCAAAGAATTTGGATATAAGAGTAATTGGAGAAAATACAACTCCCGCAGAAATCAAAAGTGGATTGTCTCTCTTCGAACAAATAATAGTTTATAAAGAGAGTTGGCCAAAATGGAAACATTTTAATGAAAGCGGAAGTTTGAATGGTTTTCCAATCTGGGGTTGGCCCCATGGTTATGGTTTAATGCAGATTGATAATCCAAGAGCAAGTGATGAAGAGATTTGGAATTGGAAAAAGAATGTTGATGCAGGAAAAAGATTGATTCAAGATAAAAAATCTATTTTTGCTGACCCCAGATATGAAAAGGTTATTAAAAAGTATACAGCAGCAAATTATTATAGTGATAACGAATTAATGATGCAGTTATGGCAACTTTATAATGGTGGATTTTACTACAAATGGAAACCTGATTTCCCTAAGAAGAAAAATAGTACTGGCAAATGGGTAAAAGATAATCCACCAATTGTAAAAGGGCATGAAAAACCATATGCAGAAGAAGCTTGGGAAATATATGATGGAATAATTAATGGTAACTATCCAATTGATTGGGGTAATTAAAGAGAGGAAATAATGAAACAAATAATTTTTATTAAAATATTATTTACAGTCTTAATATTGCTCAACAGTAATAGTACTGCGCAACCGTATATTTATTTAATATCTAGATATGAACCAGATGAAAGGTATTCTAATATTGAAAAACTAGATTTAAGAACAGGATATCTTTCAAAATATCTTGATAAAGCAGGGCGTATCAATTTCATATCAACTGATAAAACAAATAACTGGTTATTTTTTCAAAACAGATCTCAATTAGAGGTTGTTAATTGTCTTAACAATTCACATCCTACACTTTTGCTAGAAAATGTTCAAGCAACATCCGAGATACTGTATAATGATTCGCTAAATCAGTTTGCGGTGTTATATGAGAGTTTAAATGGAAACGAAGGAATTAGTTTAAGATTTCTTGATGTAAATACGCACGAAGTAGTTGATTCGCTGACGAATTTGGATTTATTTGATGAAGAGAATATCTACTTGTCTAAAGATAAAATGAAATTATACTTCACTGTATTTGATAGCTTAACATCCAAAATATACTTAGTGCGATATTCAATCATTGAGAAACATATAATAGATAGAATAGTTCTGGACTCACTTGGAATTGAACAATCTCCAAATACTTACAAAATTGTAGACGATATTAAAATAGATCATGTATTATTAAGTTATCTTCAATCTGAAAATGAAATTGATCAATTTTACCAGGTTTATGATTTGACAGATCATTTTCTTTATTCTTCAATTCACTATCCTTTTCGTTCATATGGTTACTTATCCTCTGATACAAAATATATTATTTTTCAAAAGTCTTTATTAAAGGAAGATGATCAAAGTTCTGAATATTTTCCTGGGGCTATTGATATTTATAGGTCTGCCACTGGTAAGTTGATAAGAAATATGTTGCTACCACCAAACGGTAAAATATTTTTTTTCGATAACTATCCAGACAAATTCTTCTACTATGTTCCGGAAACTCAGCAAGCCATTACAATAGAGTTAAATAACATAGAGAATGAATTTGTCTTACATTCAATTATTCCATCAACGATAGTAATAAATACCGCCTCATTTGATTTGGAAGTAAAAGGAAGAGGATTTGATACAGTTTCAACTGTATATTTTAACGGTCAACCAAAGACAACAACATTTATTTCAGACAGTGTATTAGCTGCTGAGATATTATCTTATGATGTTGCAATAGTTGGTTCTTTTCCTGTTTGGGTAAAAGATAGATATTCAATTTCAGATACTTTGCAGTTTAGCGTAACCCAGGCTAGCAATCCAAACCTTGTTGTAAACCTAAAAAACAGTTTAGGTACACAAATACCGGCAAGTAATGTAATGTACTATGAAGGAAGCTGGAAAGATGCAGTAAACAACGGAGATGGGACTTTTACTGTAAAAACAACAAAACCAACGGTTAGTGTAAGAATGTTTTATGAAGGGGCAAATCAAACAGTTAATAATGTACCTGCACAAAACAATACTTATACTTTTACAACTGTAAACGCAGCAGTACAGTTAAAAAATAGTTTAGGTAATCTTATAGACGCAGGCACCGTTCAGTATTATGCTGGTGCGTGGAGAAGTTTTGGTACAACATCAAACGGAGTTGCATATAAAGAACTTCTCCCAATCAATTACAGCTTTAGAATGACTTATGAATACGGAAGCATAGACAAGCAACAAGATATTTCATCAAACCCAACAATAGTATTCCAGACAGTTAGTGCAGCAGTGCAATTAAAGAACAGTTCTGGAAGTTTAATGGATCAAGGAACAGTTCAATATTATGCTGGAGCTTGGAGAAACTTTGGCATTACTTCAAATGGAGTTGTGTACAAAGAACTTCTTCCCATCAATTACAATTTTAGAATGACTTATGAATTTGTTTCTAAGGATAAAC
>JAGOXU010000200.1 GCA_018059515.1 Ignavibacterium sp. | reverse complement strand
ACAAACTATGTATATTCGCAGCCGTCATATTCAAAGCCATATTTTTTGCCTTCTTTGTATGATAAGAAAAAAGAAACTTCAAGCGGTGTTTCATCAGATTTGGATCCGATGTTTGAGGATGCGGCAAAAGTAATTGTTCGTCATCAACAAGGTTCTGTATCTTTATTACAGCGCAGATTAAAACTTGGATATTCGCGCGCCGCACGAATTGTTGATCAGCTTGAGGAAGCTGGAATTGTTGGTCCAAACGATGGCAGTAAAGCTCGTTCTGTTCTTGTAGAAAATGAGGAGCAGCTTGAAACAATTCTACGCAATTTGTAGTCCAAACGTTAAACTATTTTTTAATAATTAGAGTTTAAAATGAAAACTATTTTAAGTTTAATAATATTGTGCTGTTCAACGATAGCATTTAGTCAAAATGCGGAATCGGTTTTAAAATCATTACAAAATAAATTTGATTCAATTACCGATCTTACAACGGACGTAACTCAAAAATCTAACGGCAAAGCAAGTTTTTCGGGTAAGATGTATTTTAAAAAAGATAACAATCTTAGGATTGAATTTGGCAATCAGCTTATTGTTTCCGACGGAGTTACTACGTGGAATTATAACAAGAAGGATAAAAAGGTTATAATAAGTAATTATGATGAAGCAGGCTCAGGATTGCTTTCCATAAATTATCTTGTTTATCAATATCCATCTGAGTGTGATTTAAGTTTATCATCCGATGGAAGCAAACAGATTTTAAATTTAAAACCAAAAGCAAAAAGAAATAATCTTGGCGAGGTTAAACTTTACATCAATCAGGAAAACCTGATCGATAAAGCGGTAATTACAAATTCAGGAACCGGCACAATGGAAGTTTCATTCTCAAATTATAAACTCAATCAAAAAATATCAGATTCTAATTTTACTTTTACAGCGCCGGAAGGAACAACTGTAGTTGACCTCAGATAAGAAAAGTAAATTTGGAAGAATAGGTGTAATCGTTAATTATGGAGTATCAATCATACTTGCGATTGTGTTTTTATACATTGCATTTTACAATGTAGATTTTGGTGAAGTTTTAACAATTGTATCTCATGCAAATTTAATTTGGGTTTTTATTTTTATAGCTGTAACAATGCTTGGACATTATTTTCGTGCTGTTAGATGGAAATACATTCTTAATTCCGTTAAACCAAATACATCAATGAAAAATCTTTTTGGTTCGCTTATGGTGGGATACGGAGTTAATTGTGTTACACCAAAACTCGGTGAAGTTACGCGTGCAGTTTTGATTGGCAAATGGGAAGGCTTATCACGCTCATCAATGTTTGGTACTGTTATACTTGAAAGAATTATTGATGTTATTTCAATGGGAGGATCAATTATTGTTGCACTGTTTTTAACAAGTGTTAGTCTTTCAGAAAAATTTCCCTGGCTGATTACATCTTTGTACATTATGGCTGCCGTAATAATTTTATCAATCGTTTTGCTTTCGTTGATATTACGATCAAAAGAAAAATTTTCTAAACTTATTATAAAAGTTGTTGGTAAAATTTCTCATAAGCTTGCGGAAAGGGCTGCATACATTTTTACAATGCTTGCTGAAGGTTTTGCAAGTTTAAAAGGAACTAAAAATTATTTTTGGACAATCTTCTGGACTGTTGCAATAATAGTTTTATATGCTTTTGGTTCTTATGCAGGATTGTTGATGCTTGATATGCAAAACATCCAGCCAATTACGTTTGGAATGGGCTGGATAATAATGAGTATAAGTGCGATTGGAGTAATAATACCAACGCCCGGCAGTACTGGTTCTTATCACACGCTTGCAAAATCCACATTAGTTTTAATTTTTGGATTTGGAGAAACTATTAGTGTTGCGTACGCATTTTTAACTCACATTATAGGATATATTTTATTTATCGTTACAGCATTGATAATGTTTTTTATAGTTAATAAACAAAAAGAAAATTTATTTGATGTTGTTGAATCAGAAATAAGGGAAGTATGAAAAAATTATTAATACCGTTTTTTGTTATTGTTGTTACAATATTTTCATTTGCTCAAAAAGAAAATGAATTTAGAGCCTCGATGGGAATTGATTTTGTAAGTGTACCAAAATTAAAGGTATATCTTGAATCAAACTACACAGATGCTTTAAGCGATTTTAGTTCTGCTGTTAATTTTTCCGGCGCTTATGGCAGAATGATTTCGCAGAACAATCAATTAGAATTGGAATTGGGATATCTACTTAACTCATACAATACAAGCTCATCACTTGGTACTTATGATTTAACCTATTCATTGGTGATGCCTTCGCTTTTATATAATTATGTTTTAACAGGAACCGGATACAATTTTAAATTTGGCGGCGGGGCTGGCGTAAGATTATTATCGATTACAGAAAAACAGCCTGGACAATTTGACGAAAATACCAATGCTTTTGGTTTTGGTTTTATTTTGAGAGCATGCGGCAATACTGCAATAGCAGAAAATGTTTATGCGCATATAGGTGCGGATGTTCGTTATGATTTACTTGGCAAACCCAATGAAAATGCAGTCGGAAATAATATTGGTAATGTTGATTTTAGCACTCTCTCATTCGGTATTAGATTAGGAATTTCTTATCAATTTTAAGGAGCTTGTTTGAGTTTAATTGAAGCGATTATCCTTGGTGTTGTTCAAGGATTAACAGAGTTTTTACCAATTAGCAGTACGGGGCATTTAACCCTTGCCGGAAAGTTTATGGGATTAATATCCGATAAAAATCCCGAACATTGGACATCGTTCATAGCAGTTATTCAGCTTGGTACAATGGTTTCGATTCTTGTTTATTTTTGGAAAGATCTTTGGAATATTTTTATAGAATTTTTACAAAATAATTTTCAGAAAAGATTAAAATATTCTGAGCAATCATTAAATTCAAAGCTTGGCTGGATGATAATTGTCGGAACTATTCCAATTGTTATTATAGGTTTGTTTTTCAAAGATGCAATTGAAGGAGCATTCACAAAAAATTTATCTGTAATTGCAATTAGCTTAATAGTTCTTGCAATCATACTTGCACTTGCAGAAAAAACAGCAAGCTTTAAAAAAGATTTAAAAGATATAACTATGATGGATTCAATTTTAATTGGATTAGCTCAAACTATTGCTTTAATACCCGGCTCATCAAGATCAGGAACAACAATTACAGGTGGATTATTTTTAGGATTGAAAAGAGATGTTGCTGCAAGATTTTCTTTTTTGTTAAGTGTTCCCGCAGTACTTGCAAGCGGTCTGCTTCAATTAAAAGAATCTTTAGCATACATAAATTATGATATGGCGGTAAATATTGTTGTTGCAACAATTGTATCCGGAATAAGCGGCTATCTTGCAATTGATTTTTTACTTAAGTTTTTAAAGAAGAATACAACATTTGTTTTTATCTTTTACAGAATTGCACTTGGAGTTTTAATTTTAATATTACTTTATTCAAACATTATTAATCCATAGGAGGATAAATGAAAAAACTATTTTTTGCGGCGGCGTTAATCGGATTATTTTTATCATCAAATACTTTCTCACAAAAAAAGGAATCAGAAAAAATGAGTGACAGCACAACCGTAGCGGTTATCAAAACAAATATGGGCACAATTGAAATTGAATTATTCGATAAGCAAACACCAAAAACTGTTGAAAATTTTGTTGGACTTGCTAACAAAGGATATTATAAAGATGTAATTTTTCATAGAGTTATTGATGGTTTTATGATTCAAGGCGGAGATCCTACTGGAACCGGACGCGGCGGCGAAAGTTTTTGGGGCAAAAAATTTAATGATGAAATTGATTCAACTCTTGTGTTTGATAAAGAAGGAATACTTGCTATGGCAAATGCAGGTCCTAATACAAACGGCAGTCAGTTTTTTATAACATTAGCACCAACAACATGGTTAAATGGCAATCATACAATTTTTGGAAAAGTAATTGAAGGAATGGATGTTGTTAAAGCAATCGGTAGAGTTAAAAAAGATGGACAAGACCGCCCTTATGCAGATGTTGTTATGGAAAGTGTTACAATAGAAAAAAGATAATCAAAAATCTCAAACATAGTATATATTAAAGATGACATCTTTTAAAAGATGTCATCTTTATTTTAAAATTAGCAATGGCAAAAAGCAAAGCGCCCGCAATACAGGTAATTGAAAAGCAGTTAAAGCAAAAAAAGATTTTGCCTGTTTATTATCTTTTTGGAGAAGATACTTATTCAGTTGAGTCTATTGTTGATGCTATTGAAAAAGCTGTTCAGCCGTTTATTACCTCTGATTTTGACAAAGAAACAGTTTATGCTGAAAATCAAAGCTTTGCAAGCATAATTGGATTGGCTTCTACTTTTCCTTTCGGCTCTGAAAAAAAACTTATAATTGTTAAGCAAGCAGAAAAACTAAAAGAGAAAAAAGAGAAAACAGAAAAGAAGGAAATAGTAAATTATTTTCAATCTCCAACCGACTTTACAGTACTTGTTTTTATTCACGATGGAACAATTACAAATCCCGCTTCTGATCCATACAAAACACTCGCAAGTGAAGGCTATCTTTTTGAAGCAAAAGAATTAAAAGGTAAAAGTTTAATTGATTGGCTCATCTCAACAGTAGAGAAAAAAGGTAAAACTATTTCGTATGAAAATGCACAGATGCTTACAGATATTTCCGGCGAGAACAGAAACACTTTAGAATCCCAGCTTGAAAAAATATTTATTTACGTTGGCGATAGTAACGAAATAACGATTGACAGCATTCGCGGTTTATCAACATCTTTAAAGCAATACACAATTTTTGATTTACAAAATGCTATCGGCAAAAAAAATAAATCCGCTGCATTAAAGGTTGCTTTTAATTTGCTTAAAAACGGAATGGAACCAATTCAGATAATTGCAATGCTCAATAAATATTTTACAAGTCTTGCAAGATTAAACGAATTAACCGCAACAAACACAAATGAATTTCAAGTAGCAAGAATTATGGGTACGCATCCATTCTATCTTAAAGATTATCAAAGCGCTCGAAGAATTTATTCCGATAAACATTTAACTTCAGCATTTTCTGCTTTGTTAAAAGCTGATTTATCAATCAAAACCACATCGCTTGATGATTATACGCTAATTAGTGTGCTAATTGCTGAAATAATTCCTGATTAAATGGAAATTAAAATCCGTAAAAGCTTTAGTAATATTTTTTGTAAATTTTGTACAGAAATTGAAACAAACATCCACCTAACAAAGTATAAAACCGTTGACGGACAGAAATCTTAGCGAATATACTGATGAAGAGCTGATTCTTGAATTTCAAAGCAGCGGCAATGAAAAAGCGTTTGAAATTTTAGTGCAGAGATTCAAAAATCCGTTAACAAATTATGTTTACAGGTTTCTTGGGGATTATGATGGTTGTGTTGATGTTGTGCAGGATGCGTTTGTAAAAGTTTATAGATATAAAGATAATTACAGTTCTTTGGCAAAGTTTTCAACTTGGATTTATACAATTGCAGGTAATCTTGCGCGGACTGAATATCAGCGTAAACGCAGAAGAAAATTTTTCTCGATAAGCAGTTACGGTGATGAAGAAAAAGCGTTTGATATTCCCGATAATTCAAATCGTCCTGATGTTGCTGCTGATATGAGTATAAAAAATGAGATCATCCAGAAAGCATTATTAAAAGTACGTGATTCATATCGTGAAGCGGTGATACTTAGAGATATTCAGGAAATGTCTTATGAAGAAATTGCAGAGATTATGCAAATTGAAGTTGGAACTGTAAAATCAAGGATAAACAGAGGTAGAGCAGAGTTACAAAAATATCTAAAAGACATTTATAATGATTAGATAAAAAGTTAGAAATGATTTAATATTTTAAATTGTCATTCTTGTGAAAATAGTTTGAAATTCTGATCCGTCAGTCTGAGCGAAGACGAAGACGAACTTTCGAGAAAAATTTACACCTCGACTTCGCTCGGTGTGACGATTTCATTTAATTATAGTTTAGCCTCTTTTCATGGGAATGATGACGAATAATTTATTAGAAAATCTAAATATCTATTGGGTTTTAATGATTAAGGTTAATTGAAATGAATAACGAAGAAAAAATAAATAAAAAAATATTGGAGGATTTAAAAAATCTACCCAAAATAGAAGCGCCCAAAAATTTTGAAACAGAACTTTTAAGAAAAATCAATTCATCCGAATTAGAAAAGAAAGAAAATTTTTGGGATCGATTACTATCACCGGCAAAATTAGCTCCCGCTGCTGTTGCAATAGTTTCCGCAGCAATTATCTTTTTTGTTATTGATATTAATCCCGTGGAAATGGAAGACCCATTGAACATTGCACCGAGAT
>JAGOXU010000038.1 GCA_018059515.1 Ignavibacterium sp. | reverse complement strand
TTATTTCGTGTACGATGCCTGAAATATATTTTTGTTTTTCTTTTTCCGCAGCATTTATTTTATCTATGGATTCAAGTAGCTGCTGTTCGCGAATGTAAAGCTGCTTTGCCATTCTATTTGCAATAAGCACAACCATATCAACCAGGAATGCAAAGCTAACATTTATTGCAAGCACATAATTAAATTGCTGATGAAGTGAGAATGGAAGAAAACCAGTTACATGATGATGTGGCAATAACCCATAATACTCACCAACTGTAATTACCCAAAACGCAAGCACAATAGCTACAGCAAAAGTATAAATAACAAATCCCGGTAAAATTAAACTTCCAACAATCATGTGTATCACAAAAAATAAAAGTAATGGTGATTCAACACTTCCGGTAAAGTAAACAAGAAGCATAAGTGCAATCAAATCAAAAATCATCTGAAGAATTGACAAATGCAGCGGATTAAATTTATCTGCATCGTTTTTAACAAATTTCCGGATGTAATGAAAAGTAATATTATAGAGTAGAATTGAAAAAGTAATTATAAGCAGTGCTGTTTGTTGTTTATCACTAAAAGCAATTTCTAAAAAATATTTAGGGAATATTATAAAGAAGAGAAGCATTACAACAGCAGTATATCGTAACTTTATAAACCAAAGATTTCTTCTGCGAATGGTTAACCAGAATTCTTCGTAGTGAATTGCCCATGCAGGAACAAGATTAAACATTACAATCTCTTTTTAATCACTATAAAAATAAAAAAGGCAGATGCCAATTACGAACATCTGCCTACAAGAAAAAGAAAACTAAGCTATGTATTTTCCTCTCTTCACATAACTTGTGTGAAGAAGTTTATGTGAAATATGTCCGCAAGGTCCATCAGTTAAAAACAGATCATACAATTCTGCAACGTGTCTATTCTCATGAGATTTTCTAACAGGCAAAGAATTATCCTCATCGTAAATGGCTTTTGCGCGCATCTTTCTTATCTCTTCATTTGTTGGAATTGGCTGACCGCCGCCGCCTAAACAACCACCCGGGCAAGCCATGAATTCTATGAAATGGCATTCACTAAATTTACCACCAGCTTTTATATCATCCATAATTTTTTTGGCGTTCGCTGTTCCGTGTGCAACTGCAACTTTTAGTGTTGCACCTTTTAACCAGTTCCAATCAGGTACAAGATGCGCTAATAATTTTGGTACAGGACCAACTTCAGTAATTGGTAGTTCTGCATATTTAATGCCCTCAAATCCGCGTAAAGGAATTATATCTGCGTTTGCAAAAACATTTTCAACTTTTTTTCCGGTTACTAATTCAATAACCGTTCTTAAAGCTGCTTCCATAACGCCGCCTGTTGCACCGAATATTAAGCCTGCGCCGGATGCTTCACCAAATGGATCATCAAAATGCGACTTTGGCATTTCGGGTAAATATATTCCCGCTTCTTTTATCATTTGACCAAGTTCGCGTGTAGTCAATCCGAAATCAACATCTTTAAAACCTGAGTCAACCATTTCCGGTCTGTTGCATTCAAATTTTTTAGCTGAGCATGGCATGACCGCAACCGATACAATATCTTTTGGATCAATACCTTTCTTTTCAGCATAAAAAGTTTTTATAAGTGCGCCAAACATTTGCTGTGGTGATTTTGCAGAACTTAAATTATCAATGTATTCAGGATAAAAATGTTCAAGATATTTTACCCAGCCTGGTGAGCAGGATGTAAATTGCGGAATTGCAACTTGCTCTTTCTTAACCAATGCTTTGTAAAGTCTTAAAATTAATTCTGTTCCTTCTTCAATGATTGTAAGATCGGCAGTAAAGTTTGTATCAAACACAACATCAAAACCGATTCTGCGTAAAGCTGTGTTTAATTCGCCGGTAAAAGATTTGCCGGGTTCTAAACCAAACACTTCACCAATTGCAGCACGCGGTGATGGTGCAGTTTGTATTACAACATGTTTTGTCGGATCATCAATTGCATTCCAAATTACATCGGATGGATCGTTAGCTTTTAATGCGCCTGTTGGGCAGCGATTAATACACTATCCGCAGTTAATACAAATCACATCAGCTAAAGGTTTTCCTAAAAATGTTCCGATGTGCGTTTTATCTCCGCGACCAATTGCTTCCAAAACTCCAACTTCCTGCAAATCAATACAAGTTCTTACGCATCTGCGGCAGTTAACGCATTTATTCATATCGCGAATAACCGAATACGATGAGAGATCCTTTTCAAAAACAGGTTTTTCAACATGTCCAAAAGTGTATGAATCAACTCCATATTCTTTTGCGAGAGTTTGAAGTTCACAATTATTATTTCTTACACAAGAATAACATTCGCCGTAATGCTCACTTAAAAGAAGATCGATTATGTGTCTTCTTGCTTTGCGAACCATTGTGCTTGATGTTTTTATATTTATAGAACTTGTAATCGGAAATGAACAAGCTGTTTGAAGTGTTCTCATTCCTTCAACTTCAACAACACAAACACGGCAGATACCTGCAATACAAAGATCAGGATGATGGCATAGTGTTGGAACGTGAATCTGATTTTTTTTACATGCTTCAAGAATTGTTGTTCCAAACGGAACACTTACTTTTTTTTCATTTATCTCAACAGTTACATTGCTGCCTATACCATCTTCTAAAGTTGGTTTCTCAATCGTTAAAGCTTGCTGAGACGTTGGTGTTCTTGATTTGTCTTTCATCACTTACCTGCCTTTCCGTTAAATCCATTATTTTCTTTTGTGTGAAAGATTTCATCTTTGAAATTTTCCAGAATAGAAATAAATGCGTTTGGGCTTGATTGTCCCAATCCGCATTTTGACGCAACTTGCATCGACTTACCGAGTTCTTTTAAAGTGTTAATATATTTGAAAGTAAATTCTCCGCGCTCTATCATATTAATTCCCTCAAGAAGTTTTACATTTCCTATTCTGCATGGTGTACATTGCCCGCAGGATTCTTCAACAAAAAATTCCATAAAGTTTTTAAGCACGTACAGCATATCTCTTGATTCATTAAAAATAATTACCGAGCCGCCTGTTGGAATATCTTCATAAGCAAACTTGCGATCGAACTGTGATTTTGGAATACAAATTCCTGATGCACCGCCAATTTGTACAGCTTTAGTATTTTTTGCATCAACTAATTCGAGTACTTCATCAACAGCAATTCCCCAAGGTAATTCATACACGCCGGGTTTCTCACAATCACCGGAAACAGAAAATAATTTTGATCCGGTTGATTTATCTGTACCAAATTTTTTAAACCATGCTCCGCCTTTTGTTATGATGTGAGGAACTGCTGCAAGTGTTTCAACATTATTTACAGAAGTTGGGTAACCCATGTAACCTGTGTTTACAGGAAACGGCGGACGATTCCGCGGCTCGCCTCTATGTCCTTCAAGTGATTCGATGAGCGCAGTTTCTTCGCCGCAAACATAAGCGCCGGAACCAAGTCGGATTGAAATATCAAAAGAAAAATCTGTTCCCAAAATTCCATCTCCCAACAAATTATCTTCGCGCATATAGGATAAATAAGTTTCTAACTGCTCAAGCATGTATTCATACTCGGCGCGCAAATAAACAATCCCAACTTTTGAACCGATCGCATATCCTCCAATAACCATTCCCTCAAAAACAAGTTCAGGATATTCCATTAAGAGAACTCTGTCTTTAAATGTTCCTGGTTCACCTTCATCAGCGTTGCACACTAAATATTTTTTATCAGCCTTAGCAGCAGCGGTTAACATCCATTTTGTAGATGTTGAAAAACCTGCGCCGCCTCTTCCTTTTAAGCTGGCATCTTTTAACTCAAAAAGAATGTCTTCTCTTTTTTGTTTTAAGGCTTTTTTAATTCCTTCTCCTCTTTTATAAGCGGAAAAAAGAACAGGACCACTACGTTCCGTTTTATTAGTTTTAATTTTTGTTTTAGTTTTCATTTATCATCCTTACTTAATTTCATCAAGAATGTTAACTGCATTTTCGGGATCCAGCTTCGTGTAAACACGGTCGTTAACTAACATTGCAGGACCTTGATCGCACATACCAACGCAGTTAGTATATTCAAGAGTTATGCGGTTATCTTTTGTTGTTTCGCCAAACTTAATACCAAGTTCTCTTTCAATCGCTTCAACAACCTTGCTTTTGTTAGCCATATCGCAGGAGATTGTTTGACACAATCTTACAATATTTCTTCCCGTAGGTTTTGAGTGAAGAAAAGAATAAAAAGATATAACACTAAAAACTTCAACAGGATGAATATCAAGGAAACGTGCAACTTCCTGCTGTGCAAAATCACTAACAAAACTGTGCTTTCTTTGTATAGCCTGAAGCACAGGCAGTAGGGATGATCTATCCTTCCCGTATTTATTTACGTAGCTCTCAATCTCTTCGGAGAGAGCATTTTTTTCTACAACAAGCATTTACGCTACTCCTTAAAATGAATTGCTAAAAGTTTTTCTACTTTGTCCACAAGTGTTTCCGGTGAAATTGGTTTTTCAACAAACTCATCAACGGGCACCATTTCGCTTGCGCCGAATTCCATTCCTAAGGATTTTGAAACGGATGTGTACATTATTATTGGCGTATCAACATTCATTTTGCGAAATTTTTGTGCAAGAAAAAATCCGTCATCTGGTTCATTCATCATTACATCAAGAATAATTAAATCAGGATTTTGATCCATAACGATTTTATATCCGTCATCTGGATTAGAAGCGGTTATAACGTCGTATCCTTTTGAAGTTAATACCAAACTGCTGGCATCAACAATATCAGGATCGTCGTCTATTATTGCAATTTTAGCCATGTTTTATACCTATAGAAAAATTTATGGAAGATGTAGTTAATTAAGTTTTATTGGTTTGCAGATAGTCAACATATTGGATGCCATATTGATTTACTACGAATAATTATTTTAGTGCAATTAACGTGAGGGTTAAAATTTTTTTGATTTGATTTTCTTAAAGCTAAGAAGTTTTTTTCTCAGATAAGATATGCTGTTTGTTAGTTTTTGCTAAATATAAATTGATGATGAACGGAAATAGAACGCAGGGTTAAGAATTATTATTTAGGAATTAAACGTGAATGATATTGAATTTTAATTTTCATAGCTCAGGACTCCGTCCTGCGATTTGCACTAATCATCTTCATACAAAAAAAACTTTTTAACAATATATCAATTTAAAATTATTAGTATCCCAAGAAAAAAAATAAACTCGGGACAGAGTCCCGAGCTACGAAGTTTATTTTAACAACATTAATTTTTTTGTTGATGAATAATTTTCACTTTCTATTTTGTAGAAATATATTCCTGAAGATAAACCTGAAGCATTAAACATTACTTCGTGATATCCTTCTTCCTTTTCACCATTAAATATTTCTGCAACTTTTTCGCCAAGTGTGTTGTAAACATTTAAGCTTAAGTTGGTTTTAACAGGCAAAGCAAACTTAATTGTTGTACTTGGATTAAATGGATTTGGATAGTTTTGATATAAAGCAAAATCTTTTGGTCCGGATACTTCAATTTCAACTTCATTGCTGTAACTGGATGTTCCATCAAAATCTATTTGCTTTAATCTGTATAAATATGCACCCGGTTTTTCATTCTTATCTTTAAACGAATAGAATGTTTTTTCAGTTCTTGTCCCTTTACCATTTACAAATCCTTTGTTTTCCCAATTGCTGACTGAAGACTGTTGACTGCGGACTGTTCTTTCTATCTGAAATCCATTATTATTTGTTTCAGTTGCGGTGCTCCAACTAAGAACAACATTTCCATCAACCATTTCTGCGTTAAAGGCAATAAGCTCAACGGGAATTTCATTAGAAATTGTCATCGTAATCGGAACAACTATTAATGGATGCACTGGATCGTTTGTTGTTATTTCCATATCCATTGAATAATCACCAAGTTCCAATCCACCTGTGTTAATCATTAATCCAACATTAACGGAGTTACCATTGTAAATCGTTCCGGTGTAATTATTAATTGTTAACCATTCAGGATCAGCAGCAAGCTGTACTGCTAAGTTGTTTGCAAGATAAGTTGAATTGTATGCAACTTGAAGCCCATCTGTGCCTGCTGCATTTTCAATTCCAACTGTTGCGCTTGTTAAAGTTCCGTTAAGATTATTGTAATAAAACATAATTCTATCATTTGATCTTAACACAATCTGAAAAGTAAACGAACCCGTTGCATTGTATTTTTGCCAGTTGGTAAACTGAATTGTAAGTTTATCTGCTTCTTTTAAATAATGAACTGTTCCCTGTGTTCTTCCATCAAGATCATCCCAGAAAGGTGCAATAATATTATTAGGTGCTGCACCGTTTGGAATTGTTGCGTTGGAATAGTAGGATGATGTAAGAGCAGTAAAACTTAAAAATCCATTTGTACTTAAATAAAAATTAGAATAGTTAGTTCCATAAAATTTAAAATCAAATCCGATAGGAATTGCATTTGTGTAGCCATCATCAAGCGTTCCGTTCCATGTTGTAACTCTTACAGCGTTTGGATTTGCTGCGATGTCGGTCCAAACATAAGCCGGACCGTTTGGTTCATTGCTGTCTTTCCATCTATATCCAAAAAGATCAGGACCGCCGACACCCTTAAAGCTGTAAGCATTTACATCTAACGGAAAATCTTTTTTGTATTCTGTTTTTCCTTCATACTTATCATTAACGCCTGTTAATCTAATCTGCACATTATCCGGAAACGTACTGTTCGTTAGTGCGATAGAATAATCAAGAGTAGAGTTTTGTGTTGATGTATTTGACAATAAAATATTTTCAGTAAATGAAGTATCTGCAACTGAAACACAATGCATAGAATCTACACTAAGTGTTGCAGCAGGTGGAAACATTGTAACACCCGTTGGAACATTTGACATTACTGATTTATTGTTCCACAAATCCATCGCCTTTGCAGCAAAGTAATATGTTGTATTAAAATTTAGTCCGCCAATTGTAAATGATCTTGGTGTTCCCGCGCTGTCTGAAACTCCGGTAAACATTCTTTGCGCAGCATTATTAAAATCAATATCATTTGTAATTGGATTTGTAGAGTATCTTAAATCATACGAGGTTACTCCGCCAAAAGTAGAATCGTACGGCGCAGTCCAGTTTAATGCTAATGAATTTGAAGTAGCATCACCAACTGCTAAATCTGTAATTGCATCCGGCGGAGTTGTATCGGGAGGAATCTGACGTTCAACAGGCATTGATGGATCGCCCATTAAATTATACATTTCCATATAACGAAGAACGGTTGGTGTTACGCTGCCGTAATGTGTTGCAAGATCAAACTTTGCTTTATCAAACATTGGTGTAACGCGTGTTAAATCGTGAATGAACATTGCATCGATCAATCTTTTTTCAAGTATATCATCCTCATCCCAATAAGAGTTTACAGATGCACCATAAAATGTTGATCCGCCGTTTGTGGTGCGTATCCATGTTTCTCCAAAACACTCAGCTATCTGGTAAGATCCGGTGATGCACGAAAATGAATATACGAATGGATACATACCCGTATTAATTAAATTTCTTACCTGTGTTTGCGTAAGCTGCGGACCATCTGCCCAATATGTTTCTGCCCCGTGTCCGGAGTAAAATGCAAATCGTTGATTTTGATTTAACGCATCAATCAACTGCTGTGTGGTTGCATTGTAAGTTACTGTGTAAAGTTTTGTGTTCTGCCATCCCGCAGGTTGAAAATGTGTATTGATAACATAATTATGAGTTCCTTCAGTAATAGAATAGTTATCTGTTGAAGACATAAAAATATTTTTCTTTGCAAGCGTTGCAATGTAGCTTTCCATATAAATGGATTTTGTAAGTGCGTTCTGAAGTTCCTGAGCAGTTGTAACAGAAAATCTTCCGATAAAAGCATCAGCAAATTTATCTGTGCCTGCAAGCTGCACATAATTTAAATCTGTATTTGGATTTCCTTCCCCGCTTCCAATCCACGATGGAATATGTTGAACATCGCCGACAAGCAAAACAAATTCCGGTCTTGTTGCAAGATCGTTATATCTGTTTTGAATAAAAGTTTTTATTGCTGTGGTTGTAGTTCCTGTTGTGCCTGTATTAAAAACATCTACAGTAAAACCTTGCGCAGATTTATGCGTGATAAAAGCGGACAAATCTGCTTCAAAAGTTGGAGCGGTAATTATTAAATATCTCATCGATTGTAGTGCTTCAGTTGGCTGATAACTAACAAGTACACTTTTTAGAAATTCATTATACGCTTGTGATTTTAAAGATGTTGATTCAACACTTGTGTTTACTTTAATCTCAAAAGAAGCGCTGTTTGTAATTTCAAGTCGGTTTTCTTTTGGATTGTACGCAAACGGATTAACCGTAACCATCACTCCGCTAACGCCACCAACAATAAATGGATCGGAAATATTAACGGGTGGTTTTTCAATTCCATTTGAGTTGTAATAATTAGAATTTATTGTAAATGGTCTGTCGCTTAAAGAATATTCTCTGCTCCAGTACATTTGTTTTGGATAAATCTTTTTATCAATTATCAATTCTGATTTATCAATAGAATTAATGTTCACAGTCGGTTTTTGATCGGCACTTGGAATAAAAAGATTAAAAGATATTTGCGGTAAAGCGGGCATTCCAACTTCTGGTTCTGTGCCATAACCCGGAATATTTATTTCAACATAATCATTTCCTTCCTTTGTGATAGAAGAAAAATCATATTGCTGTAAGGAAAAGTTAACGGTGTAGCCGTTTGAAGTTTTAACGACTGAAATTCCCTCAGGTTGAGCAAAAAGATTTGTGCTAATAAATGTAATTGAAATCAGCACTGCAAATACAAAATTGAAATAGTGCTTCATAATAGCCCCTTGCTATAAGTTGTAAAAAACGCCCCTAAATGAGGTGAATTAATTAATTAGAAATTATTATTGGTAAAAATACTTTAAAAGTTGTTCCTTCGCCAAACTATAAAAAAATAATATTACCGGATTAATGATCAAATATTTGTCATTAGAATAAAGTTGCTGATAGCTATCTATTTTCTTTCATAAAAAAATACTCCCTCGGGGGATTTGAATAGAAGGTAATTTGCACACAGTCGCCATTTGTGTTTACGGCACAATGGCGGTTCTTTATCTTGCTATCAACTTTTCCATTCACCTCCTTTCGGTCATTTAATATATTGCCCCATTCTTATATTTCGTGGATTGTTTGTATAGTAACCTGTTGAGTCGTAAAAAACGGGATAGTAGTTTTTGAACTGTCCATTTTGCGCATCTACTTTAACCACCCAGGCTCTTTGACCATCTTTCATTGAAAAAGATATAACAGGAGTTATAAATAACGTCCTATTGTCTTCAGCAACTGTTATTCTGTCAGTAAAATACAGCTCATTTAGTAAAACATTCATTGTTTTATTTTCTACATTATATTTCCAGATTTTACCAGAACTTGGAAAATTATAAAGATATCCACCGGGGTCACTAATAAAGACATTCTTGCCATCAGGACTAATTGCCAATTGTGAAAATGCTCCAACCCTGTATTCTTTAAGGATAGTTCTTTGAGTTAGATCAATAACGAAAAAAGAACCAAATCCGCTTAATCCTCTCCAATTGAAAGCAGAGAAAAACAAATACTTGTCATCGTTTGAAATAGTTAAATCCACATCCTGTAGTCCATAAAATTGTGTATCGTTAAACAATCTCAATGTATCTATTACTTTTAGCGAAGTTAAGTCATATTTACCAAAGCCAACAATCTGACGATTTTCTATCCAAGTAAAATAAACTGCATTATTTATTCTTGAAGGCGTAATTCTTGACGATTCTCCGAATATTGTAGAGCTATCACATTTGATTAAATTTAAACTTGTCCTTTCAAAAATTTCTATGCCTTTATTATTATATGCAATTAGATGGTCTTTGTTTTTACTATATACAAGAGAAGAATTAGCATTTTGAAGTGAAATGCTGTTATTAACAGACATTGGTTTTAGAGTAACAGAAAAAAGTTTATAATCTGAACCTCGTCCCCAGCATGAATACCAAATCGTATTATCAGGCGAAAATTCAATATACCAAGGTACCCCTGGTGCCGTAATTATACTATCAATTAACTCAAAAGTATTCGCGTTTAGAATCCAAAGACCAGCTTCAGTCCCATCCATTGAGAGATATACTGCTGCATCGTCAGGCAACGGTGTTAACGGTGTATCTTCAGCATTATTAACATCACAAGAAACAATAAATAAAAACAGTAATGCGATGGAAATTATTCCCAAAGATTTTCTGAAAGTGGAGAAGTATTTTCCTGCGAAGTAAAAATTTTTTGTTCTCATTTTAACCCTCTGAACAAATATTATTAATCAATAAAACGCTGTAAAAAAGTTTTATTTAATCAGTATTTATTTTATGTGCATTAAAATATTTTACAAAAACTTTTTTGGTTAATGTTATACTAGTTAATCGCAGGTAAAAATACTTTAAAAGTTGTTCCCTCGCCATAGTCAGATTCAACTTCTATTTTTCCGGAGTATGAATCAACAATTCGTTTTACGATTGACAGTCCTAAACCTGTTCCGCTAATATTTTTTGTTTTTTCATTTTTAGCACGGAAGAATTCTGAAAACAGCTTTTGTTTTTCTTCAGGCTTTAATCCAATTCCGCTGTCTTTAATTTCTGTTACAATATAATTATCTGCCTGGTAAAGTTTAATATTGATAATACCTTGATCCCGATTATACTTTATTGCATTACTTATAAGGTTTGTAAACAATCTTGTTATCTCATCGCTATCTACATTAATACAGTGTGCAGAAACATCTTTATCAAAAAATATCTGCAAGCCCTTTTTATTAATATCAAACAAAAACATTTCGAGTATGGATGAGATAACTTCTTGCAAGCAGACTTTTTTTATTTCGCGGTGTACGCTTTTAAGTTCCATTCGAGAAATATCAAGAAGATCATTAATCATTTTTAGTAAGCCATCAAGCCTAACCATTGAGCGTGTTTCATATTCCTTTTTCTGCTCAGCAGATAGAGTAATTGAATCATCATTAAAAAGTTTTAAGAAACCATAAACTGCGGCAATGGGGGCTTTAAGTTCGTGCGATACCATTGAGACAAACTGTGATTTTACAAACTCAATTTTTTTTAATTCGGTTATATCCTTAAAGACAATAACAACTCCTGCAACGCTGTTATCGGGTTGGCGCACAGCAGAAGCAGTAGCTTCGATAAAAAATTCACGGTTCGGTTTAAGTTCAATCTGTGTTGTATAGGATTTTTCTTCAGGGGATTTTTCATCAAGAAAGTTCTTTATCAGTGCTAATATTTCCGGGTGCAGTTTATCAAAAATATATTCTTCAACTGCAATGCCCGGCAGTTCTAAAAATCTTAATGCAGCGGGATTAAAAAGAACCGCAAGTCCCTCTTTATTTACAACAAGAACGCCATCAGTAATTGCGTTTACGATTGTGTTCATTCTTGTTTTTTCAAATGCAACTTCAAGCAAACGTGCTTCGCGTTCGTTGCGCCATTTTTCTGCTTCAAGATTTACTAATCTTCTCTGGTAGCCGTCTTTTAGATTTGATAAAAGTTCTTCGGGTGAAAATGGTTTTAGTATGTAACTGTGTGCACCAAGCCTTGTTGCCTCAACTGCTGTTTCATAGCTTGCAAAGGCTGTTGCAATAAAACAAACTGAGTTGGGAAATTTTTGTTTTATTTTTTTTAGAACTTCAATGCCATCAACATCAGGCATCTTTAAATCTATAATAGCAAGATCAAATTCAGTTTCAGTTCCTAGTTTTATTCCTTCCGTTCCATTTTCCGCAGTTGTAACATCGTAGCCTTCGCCGGTTAACAAACGCTGCACACCAATGCGAAGACCTTTTTCGTCGTCAACGATTAGAACTTTTGGTTTGTAAGTATTCATCTTTATCCAACGTCATTGCGAACAAGTCTTCAAGTGAAGTAATCTGTGCTATTTGACAGATTGCTTCGTCCCACTGGGACTCGCAATGACGCTTTTTGTCACACTGAGCGAAGACGAAGTGTGACGGTTAATTTATTATTTATAAACTTCATCCCTCGTCTTCGCTCGGGATTACGAAATAGGATTATAAATAATTTTATTTCTTCTTTAATTCAAAAAACGCTTCCAGTTTCTGAACAAACTCATCAATAACAACAGGTTTGTTAATAAGCGCATCGGCTTTTATCCATTCTTTTTCTTCGCTTGTTGTTGCGCTGAATTTAAATCCGGTATCATAAGTTGCGGAAGTTAAAATAAAAACAGGAATGTTTTTTCCGTGTTCGTCTCTTTTAATTTTATAACACAGTATAAAACCGGAATCATGTTCTTCCATAATTAAATCAATAACACAGGCATCGGGCTTGGATTTTTTAAATACCTCAAATCCTTCCTTGCCGCTTTGTGCTGTAATTACTTCATAACCTTTTGATTCGATTAACATTTTATTTTGTTCAAGTAGATCTATATCATCATCTACTAAAAGTATTTTCTTTTTTGTATCCATTTAATAATTGCTCCTTAATTAACTACTATTGTTTTATGAATTTGGTTTTTAGGCAGTGTAACTTTGAATGTTGTGCCTTTACCAATTTCAGTTGTAAATGTAATGTTTCCTTTGTGCATTTCTACTATTCCATAAGAAATTGCAAGACCAAGTCCTGTACCTGTACCAATATTTTTTGTTGTAAAAAACGGAGTAAATACTTTACCTTGATTCTCTTTCGGAATTCCACTTCCCGTATCTGATACTTCTATCTTATAATTATGTGCATCCGATGAAACAAATATTTTTAATTCTTTGATATTACTTTCGTTCATTGCATCGCAGGCATTTTTTATAATGTTTAATATAACCTGTTTAAGCTGATCTTCATCACCAACGATTAAATAATTATTTTCTACAACATCAAATTTAAAATCAATTTGGTGGTAAGCTGGATTGAATGTGAAGGGTTTTAAAATTTCCCGTATTGTTTCAATCAAATCAAACTGTGTAAGGTTTAACTTACCCTGCCGCGCAAAGTTAAGAAGATTAGAAACAATATTTTTACATCTGTTTGCTTCTTCAACAATAAGTTCCAAATCTTCAATCCGTTGATCATCGTTATAAATTTTTTCTAAGTCTTTTTTAAGCATTGATGCATAAAGCAAAATTGTACCAAGCGGATTATTAATCTCGTGTGCAACTCCCGCAGCAAGCTGTCCGATCGATGCAAGTTTTTCTGCAACGCGTAATTGTTCTTCAGTATTGCTCAAATTATCATAAGCGGATTTTAATTCATCAAGCAGATACGGCAAACACATTTCTTTTTCAGCTAAATCTTTTGCGATAGCAACAGCATATTCTCTGCAGGTTGGATAGCCGCACGCACCGCAATTCAATTCATCTTTTACAGAAAACTTTTTAGTCTGGGCTAAAATCTCTTTAATTTTTTCTTCAGTTGGATACGGTCTTCTTTGATTATCAATTTTAAAAGTTCTTAGCAGATTAATTTTTCTAGCGTTGTAAAGATTGCTTTTCCAGACTTGTTTATCAGTCTTAGGCAGTTTTTCATCAATATAGTTAATTACTTTTTCTCTGCGTGAATAGTAGTTTAGTTTTGAATCTATAGCAGGACCACTAATACAACCTTCGCAAAATAAAATATCCGTAAACTTTGCGTTGATATGATTATTTGCAATCTCGTTGATTATCTCAAGTACATTTTTTTTTCCTTCAACTACAATAATATCTTTTTCAAGTATATCATCACTCACATCTATAGTTTTAATCAATCCACCTGCAAGCGGATATGCTTTTCCCATCATAGCATGCGGTCCATCAAAATCACTTTCTTCAAGCTTATCAATAAAAATGTTTTGCTCTTTAAACATCTGCTTTAGTTCCGTGAACGTTAGCACAGCATCAATAACTCCAGCAACTTCATCATCCTGTGCTTCGTGTTTTTTTGCAATACACGGACCGATAAAAACAATTTTAACTTCTTCGTCTAAATCATTTTTTAAATATCTACCGAGCGCTATCATTGGCGAAACAACTTGTGCGAGATTTGGAATTAAATCCACATAATATTTTTGTATAAAACTTACAACAGCGGGGCAGGCAGAACTGATAACTGTTTTATCGTTATCAGCTTTTATTACTTCCATATAATCCTTTGCAATAAGATCAGCACCGAACGCTGTTTCTATAACTTGCGTAAATCCAAGTTTACGTATTGCAGTTGGTATTTTCGAATATTCATCCGGAAAAGATGCAGCAAAAGATGGAGCAATAATTGCAATCGCGTTTCCAGATTGAAGGAGTTGATAAGTCTGATCAATTTCAGAAAATATTTGTTTTGCATCCTGCGAACAAACTTTAACGCAATGTCCGCAAGTAATGCATCTTTCCTCAATTACTTTTGCTTGTCCATCTATCACACGAATAGCCGCAGCAGGACATTCTCTTATGCAAGAGTAACATCTTTTACATCTATCTGTTATTGTGCTTACAATTGCGTGGTTCATTTTTATTCTATTGCCACGATTTTTAGGTCGTGGGATACATATTACAAACAAAAAACGGGCTTCAGCCCAATTGTAATTTGTTTTGGCTAAAGCCAAAGTTGATATAAAAACCCATCCCCGACCTAAAGGTCGGGGCAATAAAATTTACTTAGTTCTTAAACATCTTCTTCTTATCAAAATATTCTGTATGAAGAATCTCATGTGCCTTGTGTGAATTTGGTTCACCAAAAAATTCTTTGTACAAAGTTTTTACAGATTCATTTTCGTGTGATCTTCTTGTCTTGGAATTTTCATCAATCTTATAAAGAACTTTTACTCGTTGCATCACCTTTTCTGGTTTTTGATGAATTGGCTGTCCACCGCCGTTAATACATCCGCCGGGGCAAGCCATTACTTCTATAAAATGATGTTTGGAAGTTCCGTTCTGTACCTGATCAAGTATCGGATCAACATTTCCAATTCCATTTACAACTGCAACATTCACATCAAGATCACCGATTTTTATTGTTGCTTCTTTCACTCCAGCCATTCCGCGCACTTCTTCAAACTCGACAATATCAATGTCTGTTCCAGTCATTTTAAAGTAAGCTGTACGCAATGCAGCTTCCATTACACCGCCGCTTGTTCCAAATATTGCCGCAGCGCCGGTTGATTCGCCAAGAGGATTATCAAATTCACTTTCCGGCAGATTATTAAAATCAATTCCGGACATCTTAAAGAATCTTACAAGCTCTCTTGTAGTTAATACTGCATCAACATCCGGCATTGATTGTTGGGAGAGTTCAGCACGGTTTGATTCATATTTTTTTACTGTACACGGCATTATCGAAACAACATAAATATCGCTTGGGTCAATTCCCATTTTCTTTGCATAATAAGTTTTTAAAACTGCTCCTTCCATTTCGTGCGGAGATTTACAAGTTGAAACGTGATCCAATACTTCCGGTCTGTTCATCTCAACATATTTTATCCAACCCGGGCAGCAGCTTGTAAACATTGGTAAACTTCCGCCGTTTTGAACTCTGTTAATTAGCTCAGTTGCTTCTTCCATAATTGTAAGATCGGCAGCAAAGTTTGTATCAAATACTTTTTTAAATCCTAATCTGCGCAGACCTGTTACAAGTAAACCGGTTACGTCTGTACCGAGAGGCATATTGTATTCTTCACCAAGTGATGCGCGCACAGCCGGGGCAACTTGAACAATACAATATTTTTTTCTGTTGTAAATTGCATTTGCAACTTCTTTAACGGAACTTTTTTCTCTTAGCGCAGCAGTTGGACAAACAAGAATACACTGTCCGCATAAAATACAATCACTTACGTTCAAGCCTTTATTATAGGGCGTTGTAACGATTGAAGTAAATCCGCGTTTTGTAAAATCTATTGCGCCCACTTTTTGAATCTCGTGGCAAACACGGACACATCTTCCGCAAAGAATACATTTTGCAGGATCGCGTTCCATTGATGCGCTTGAGATATCTATAGCGTGGCATTTTGTTTCACCAACATATCGGTGTTCACGAACACCATATTGTTCGGATAAATCTTGAAGCTCGCAATTTTTATTGCGCACGCAAATCAAACAATCCTGCGGATGGTTTTCTATGAGAAGTTCCACAATTGTTTTTCTTGCTTGACGCACTCGTGGCGAATCTGTTGTAACAACCAAGCCTTCACTAACAGGATAAGCACACGATGGAGTTAATCCTCTATATCCTTCAACCTCAACAGCGCAAATTCTGCACGCTCCGGTTGGATCTAAATCTTTTAAGTGGCAAAGTGTTGGGATTGATATACCAACAGATTTAGCAGCATCAAGAATTGTCATTCCTTCTTCTGCTTTTACTTTTATATTATTTATTGTTAACTGAACCATTTTTTACTCCAGACAAACTCTATTTAATTTTACAATTCACAATTTCCAAAATTCAAATTGTTAATTCTGAATCCTATTGTATATTGAATTTCAATTGTTATTTGGTTTTTGTTATTTGACATTTTCAACTTGAACTTAATCTTGAACTTTAGTTTATATTTATCGCTTCAAAGCGACAGACTTCGTAACACAGTCCGCACTTAACACATTTATTATCCAATATATAATGTGCCTGTCCTTTTTCGCCAACTATTGCATCAACAGCACATTTCTTTACGCACAATCCGCAGCCTGTACAAATTTCATTATCGATCGTAAAGGTCAACAATTCCTTGCACACACCGGCTGAACATTTTCTATCATATAAATGTTCATCGTACTCGTCGCGAAAATATCTTAATCCCGCCAAAACAGGATTTGGCGCTGATTGACCCAATCCGCAAAGCGATGTATCTTTAATTACATCTGCCAATCTTTGTAAGTGTATCATTCCTTTAAATCTTTGCAGTTGATCGAGTTTGTTTCCATCAGTGCCGTAACGTTTTGGAATGCGTTCGATAATCTCTAACATTCGTTTTGTTCCTTCACGGCACGGAACACATTTACCGCAGCTTTCTTCCTGAATAAATGTTAAAAAGAATTTCGCAACATCAACTATGCAGGTTTCTTCATCCATTACAACAAATCCACCTGAGCCCATCATAGCACCAACTTCTTTTAGTGACTCATAATCAACAGGCGTATCGATCACACTTTCAGGTAAACATCCGCCAGATGGTCCGCCGATTTGTACAGCTTTAAATTCTTTGTTATTAGGGATTCCGCCGCCAATTCTAAAAATAATATCGCGTAAAGTTGTTCCCATCGGAACTTCTACCAATCCTGTGTTCTTTACGTTTCCGCTCAAAGCAAAAACTTTTGTGCCTTTTGATTTTGTAGTTCCAATTGATGCAAATTTTTGTGCACCCGTCATAATTAAAGGTGCAATGTTCGCGAAAGTTTCAACATTGTTAATAACCGTTGGTTTGCCAAATAATCCGGAGATACTCGGATACGGCGGACGAGGTTTCGGCATACCGCGTTTACCTTCAATCGAACCGATTAGTGCAGTTTCTTCACCACAAACAAATGCGCCCGCACCTTTTTTAATTTTTATGTGAAGTGAAAATCCGCTGTTTAAAATATTATCACCAAGAATTCCGTACTCTTCACATTTTGCAATTGTGTTTTGCAATCTTTCAATTGCAAGCGGATACTCTGCACGGCAGTAAATATATGCAGCACTTGCACCGATTGAATAAGCCGCTATTGCCATTCCTTCAACAACTCTGTAGGGATCACTTTCTAAAAGTGATCGATCCATAAATGCACCGGGATCGCCTTCATCGGCGTTGCATATCAAATATTTTTGCTCTGATTTTTCTTTTAGTGCAAGTTCCCATTTTTTTCCTGTAGAAAATCCCCCGCCGCCGCGACCTCTTAATCCGGCATCTAAAATTTCTTTAATAACTTCTTCGGGTTTCATCAATCTTAAAACTTTATCAAAAGCTTTAAATCCGCCGTTAGCAAGATATGCATCGATAGAAACCGGATTTACAATACCGCAATTTGCAAGCACAGTTTTTTGTTGATGTTCAAAAAACGGAACTTTTTTTAAACTTATTACTCCGTTTGATTTACCGTGACTTCCAAGAAGCTTCTCTTTGTAAACTTCTTTATCAACTAAGGTAGTTTTTATAAATCTTGCAACCTCTTTAACAGTAATTTCCTGGTAAGATATTCTGTCTTTTCCCGGGAGTTTTATATCAACGATTGGCTCAACAGCACAGTAACCAATACATCCTGTTCCTTCAATCGTTGCTTCGATGTTGAGTTTTTTAAGTTCAGCTTCTATTGCTTCTTTAACTTTTGCAGCACCAGAAGCAAGACCGCACGTTCCCATTCCTATCAGAATAATTGGTTTATCGTGCTCTTCATATCTTAAACGTTTGCGCAGTGATGTAATTTCGTGCTCGCAGTTATCATCATGATGACAAAGCGGACCTTCTGTACAACATTGAATAAAATGTTCGCACGGTTTATCTGTTGTGTGCCAGCATTTTTCGCAGCACAGTTGATTAAAATCTTTCATTTGCTTGCCTCAGCTGTCTCAGTTTTTTTTGCTGTTTGATATTTTTTTAAAATTTTTGGAATATCTTTTACAGTTATTCTTCCGTGGTAATCATCATTAACTAAAATTACCGGAGCGATTGAACAAGCTCCGATACAGTTAACAACTTCCAAAGTAAACTTTTTATCGCGTGTTGTTTGTCCGGCAAGTACTCCTAATTCTGATTCCAAAGCAAAAAGAATATTAGCAGAATTTTTAACGTGGCATGCTGTTCCGCGGCAAACACGGATAATGTTCTCACCAAGCGGCATTAAACGGAATTGATTGTAAAATGTTGCCACACCATAAACACGGCTGAGCGGAACTTTTACAAAATCAGATATATCTCTTAATGCATTTTCGGGTAAATAACCATAAATGTTTTGAACGTCCTGAAGAAGCGGTATTAAAGAGCTTCTATCATTCGGTTGATAATTATCAAATATTTTATTGTGCATTTTTTTCCTCAAGTGTTTCGTATAGTCACTTGAGTGATGCATGCAAAATGCCAGATTACTTAAAGCAAAAAGCGCTTTTAAGCAATAAATTCTAAGCAATAAATAATAATTAACAATTACTTTTCTTGCTTTTGGGAAGTGTTTTATTGAAAGATGGAAATGATATAAAAGATCAAAATCTAAAAAGATTCAAAAAATACTTGACCCTTATTTACTTTTTGAATAAGTTGAAATAGGAAGATCAAATCTTGAGCGGGATTTGCCAAATTAATTTTAATCATTTCAATATATTTAGGAGGTTCTATGAACAAACTATTTACCTTTTTATTAGTTACCACCCTACTATTTGGAGTAGAAGTTTCTGCTCAGTCTATCACAATTGGTGTTGGTCAATATTTCACTTCTACTAACCTGTATGGTCCAATGAGATCAAATACAACAGCAGATCACTGGAACAGGCACGCATATATATACCCTGCAACGGCGCTTACCGGAATAAATCAAGGTGCCAATATTGGGAGTATAGAGTTCTTTAAATA
>JAGOXU010000037.1 GCA_018059515.1 Ignavibacterium sp. | reverse complement strand
AACTATAACTCCGCCTTTATAAGCTGAATTAAATATATTAATATTAAAAACATTTAGTTCAAAAAGATATCGTGAGAACAATGAAACTACCAATAATAAAACGCAGCTTAATGCTATAAGTTTTGTTAAAGTTTTCCCGAAAGTTTCCTGATATTCATTCGAATAAAATAAATTAAGTGAGTGGGGATGCCAAGCATTAGAAAATGAGACTACAAAAACATTCATAACAATGGCTATTCTATAAGAAAAACTATAAATGCCAACTTCATCTCTGCCTATAAGTGTGTTTAAAATAAAACGATCTGCTACATTTACACCAACAGTTAATAAATTAGCAAGCAGCAATGGAAATGAAAATTTAAGAACTACTTTAAATATTTCTTTATCAATTTTTAGTTTATAATCTTCACGAATTACCTTAATTGAAAAGATCAGAAGTATAACTGCTGTAATAAGTTGAGCTAGTACTATTCCCATCACTCCAAGTCTGTATTGATATACCAGAATAATATTTAACAATAGGTTTATTATTCCACCGAGTATGGTAAAGAAAACTGATTTTTTTGCCAGCCCTTTTGTCTTTAGAAGGTATAAAATAAAAAAAGTGAATGTTTCTAAAAATATTACTACAATAATTAGTTTTATAATTTCTGATTGATTGAGGCTGTCAAAGATTAGTAACGAAATTTGAGGAGCAGTAAACCATAAAACTGAAGTACATAATATCCCAATTAGTATAATTGAATTAAAGATTGAGGAAAAGATAAGTTTCTTTTTCTCTTCAGATTTTTCTTCAATAAAAAATTTATTAAGAGCAGACTGCATTCCAAATTGGTATATTACAACACCAATCGAGTAGATTGACATTAAAAGAGCAAAATTTCCAAATTCTTCTATACTTAATAAATTAGAGTATAATGGAAGGAGAAGAATACTTAGGGCGCGGATAAAAAAATTTCCAATCCCATACCAAGCCACTGATTTTGAAAAACTAGAATTATTCATTAACTGAATTAGCTTAAAGGTTTATTTAATAAATTACGAAAAATTTCCGATCACTACTTTTTACAAAGAAAGAATAATTATTAAAAATCTTTAGAGAGATGGTTGAATAACTTAATGATCTCTTTATTCCAGTTTAATTCCTTAGCCGCAATTATACAATTATTTTTTAGATTATGTCTCAAATCTGTATCGTTCATTAAATTATTTAATGTACTAACTATGTCATCCAGATTATCAGGCTCAACATAAAATCCAATTTTATAATCGTCAATTATCTCTTTCATCTGCGGAAAGTTACTTGCAAGAACAGGAATGCCTGCTTGAATATATTCAAACATTTTATTGGGTAATGCATAATAATAGCTAAGGCTTAGGTTTTCTATTATTGTAAGTCCAATATCTGCTCCGGCAGTATATTGCAACAGTTCAGATTGTTCAAACCTTCCCATAAAATAGACTTTATTACTAAGTCCTTTTTCTTTCACAAGATTCTGATAAAATTCCCTATACTCACCGTCACCTAATATAACAAATACACAATTCTTAAGTTTATTAACAGCATCAAAAATAATTTGTATTCCACGCCCCTGTAAAATAACACCCTGGTAAAGAAGAATTTTTACATCCTGACCTAATCCAAAATGTTGCCTAAAGTCAAAAGGTTTAATTATATCATTTCTAAAAGGTAAGTTTCTGATAACCATTGTATTGTTTATAGAATATTTTTTTTCGATATGTTCAGAATCAAGTTTACCGGTAGTAATAATTAGGTGGGCGCTTTTTATAAATATTTTTTCAATTGTACTAATAATTTTTTGTGCAATTTTTTTATTGCGTAACCCGGCAAGATGTCCATACACCTCACGTGAATCAAAAATTACTTTGTTTCTTTTTAACTTTGAAAATATTACAGCAAACGGAAGAGTATAAATATCTTCTGCAAATATAATATCCGCCTTTGAGCTAATAAGATTGATTGATAAAATAATAATAAACTTGAGATAGAATGAAAGTGAAAGAAATCCTTTGTGAAGTTTATAAACTGAGATCTCCCCTTTTTGGGTTTTAAATTCTTCAGTTAGCCAATCGAATGAAACAACTTTTACTTTATACCCGCGCTCACAAAATGATTTGTATAAATTTGTTGCTCTTGAATCATAATGGAAGTTGCTTAAAAATAAGATTAAAACCGTTTTATTAGCCATAGAATAATGCTCTTTTTAATACAACCTGAATGGTTATAAAATATTAAATATCTTTGTAAAAAGTATCTCTAAAAATTCCACGTGCGCCAAAGTTTTCTTTAAATCTACCCAATCCCCAATTCGGTTCCATTCTCACTGTAAAAATTCCAAAATCTAAAAACTTAAATCCTTCTGCCTGGTATCGTTTCATAATTTCATAAAACAATAAGTTAACAGGACGATACTCTTGGAATTTTTCATCGTGACTAATGTAAAATGCAAGTACAACATTTTTGTTTACTGAAAAATTACAAACTCCTGCAAGCATTTCGTTATTTAGAAATGCTCCCCACAATCTAACTTTGGATGGAAACAGATTTTTTACTTTCTTTAATTCCTCTAAAGTGTGAGCTGGATTTACACCGTGCCTTAATTTTAAATTCTTTTGTAAGATTTCGTAGTATTCATCAAATCTTTCAGTTTCAACAATTTCAACTCCCTTTTTAAGAGCTTTTTTTGTAGCCGTTCTTGCTTCTGCGCGGTAAGTATTTAATAATTGATCAGGTTCAAAATCCAACTGAACTACACTCGATACTTCTCTTTTCAAATATTGAAAACCATTTCTAACTAAAGCAAAATCAAGATAGTTGGAATATTTTGTTTGATAAATGATTGGAGCCAAAGTTAATTGTATGCGATCTGCTTTTATAGATTTGGCGTGCTCAAGCATTATATCAACAAGATCGTGAGCTTCCTTAAAATTCAGTTCACTGTTGTAAACAAAGCCGCCGTAAGAAGCGCCCGGATGCGATGATAAAATTTTCTTTCCATCCCTTTCAATTAATGCCGCAGTAAAAATGGAATGAAGTTTTCCATCTTTTGTTATACAAAGTGATTTATCTTTAAATTTATTTTTATCGTGATAAGAAAGGAATTTTCTTTTACTGAACATTGTTCCGTTATCCGATTGCTCAACAAAATCATCCCATTCTTCTGATGTTACTTTTTTATTATCGAATTGAAAGTATTCCAGCATAATTATTCTGATTATAGTTAATAAATTTTTACGGCTTAAAAATAAGACTAAGCTGATAGATATGAAACTGAAAATTAATAAAGGCACGAGATTGCTCGTGCCTGAAAAAAAAGCCCACCCAAACCCTCCCTAAGGGAGGGCTTAAGGAAAATTATTTTAGGAGCAACATCTTCTTTGTTGCAGTAAAATTCTTCCCATCATTTCCAATTGCGTTCATTGTGTAATAGTAAATTCCGCTTGAAAGTCCTTGCCTACCGGCAGGCAGGTTTGAGCCATCAAAATTTACTTGATGAACACCGCCGGATAAATCGCTGTTTAATATATCACTCACTTTTTCACCGAGTGAATTATATAATTCGATTTTAACTTTAGCATCAACAGGCAACTGGAATTTTATAGTTGTCGAAGGATTAAACGGGTTTGGATGATTTTGACTTAATACGAATTGTTTTGGTAATCCAACATCAACTAAAACAACATTAAGGTATTCAAATGTTCCATCAAAATCTGTTTGTTTAAGTCTGTAATAATATTTACCTGATTCAATTTCAGTATCAACATAATTATAGTTTGATATTTCTGTTGTTGTACCTTTACCGCTTACAAAAGAAATTGGTGCAAAGTTTTCATCATCTCTGCCGCGTTCAATTGTAAAACCTGAGTTGTTAATTTCTGTTGCAGTTGTCCAATTAAGTACAACTCCTGCTTCTGTACTTTGTGCTGTAAAAGATAATAGTTCAACAGGTACAGCTTGTTGGATCGTAAAATTAACATTAGAAAGATCAAAGAAAATATTTCCAACAGCTTCAACTTTAATTCTTGCGGTTGTGGAGGGCGTATTTGGAATTGTTACTGATTCACTTCCATCATTTGGAGTGCTTGCAACTAATGTTGTAGGAAAAGTTTGTCCACCATCAGTTGAAAGAAGGATTTTAACATTTGCACAATTTACAGGAGCTGCATTTGTGTTTGTAACATTCCAGGTAACAATTTGTGAAGATTCACCAGCCCAGGTTACATTTGTATTTGGCGAGGTAACTACAAACGGACCCGAATTTCCATCAACATTAAACTGCATTTGTGCAAAATTTACACCGCCGCCGCCAGGCTTGTTATCTCTTGCGGTTAATCTAAAAGTTAAAATTCTTGTATAGGTTGGTAGTATTTCTCCAATAACAGTTGTGTTGTTTAAAAGATTAACCAATCTTGGAAAATATCTTGTTGGTGATGTTGTTGGATTCCAGCTTCTAAAAATTGGTGCGTTGCCAGAAGGAGTTCCGGGAGCGCCAGCCGGACCTAAATCATATTCTTCCCAGCAATAAGTTAAAGGATCGCTGTTTGGATCAGTTGCTGAACCGGTAAGTGAAAAAGGTGTACTTTTAGGAATATAAAATCCGCCTGTTGGAACAGTAACAGTTGGAGCGCCATTACCTGTATTGGTAATAACAGCACAGCCGTTGCCGCTTCCAAAATTTGTGTAAGCAACAATTTCATCAAAGTTAACTACGTGAAAATATGCATCACTGTTGTTTTGTAAATTTTGAGGTGAACAAATTCCAGCGTAAGCCATAATTGTGGAGCCGCTGCCTGGTTCATAAGCAGTTGAACCATTTCTGTTTCCACCGCTGCAAGATCCTGAACTGCCGTTAAAAGAATGATTACCGCTGAATTGATGACCCATTTCGTGAGCAACATAATCAATATCAAAAGGGTCGCCAACGGGCGAAGGTGAACCAGTAACACCGCCGGCTTTTGAACCATTAATACAAATAACTCCAAGATATGCAACACCGCCGCCGCCAGTGCTAAACACATGACCAATATCATAATTAGCAGAACCAATTCGCGTATCACAAGTTGTTTGATTTTGGCTTAGCATTGCACCGCCATTTGTATTGCTGTATGGATCAGTTGAAGCATTTGTAAAGATTAGTGTGTCGTTATTTGCAACAAGTATCATTCTTACTGCAACTTCTTTTTCATAAACGCCGTTAACACGATTTACACTTGTAACAACAGCGGCTAAAGCTAAAGGAACTGTGCCGCCAAAAACTGCTGCGTATTCACCTGTGCACGCAACTGCTAATCTGTAAGTTCTTAATTGCGGACCGGTTGGTGTAAGAACCATGGATTCTTTTAGATAATTTAATTCCTGCAATCTGTTTTCATCAGTAATAACTTCACACTCAAAAGTTTTTTGATCATTATAAAAATCTTTTGTGTAGTAAGAAATAAAATTTTCAGTATCACCAAGCGCATAAGGATCGATAAACACATTACCGTTTGGTGATTGAATCATTGCGTGAAAACCAAGCGGTGTTAAATCAAACCTTACAGAAGCATAAATATCATCAATTCCTTTACCCAAATAAGTTTTTATTTCAGGATATTTTGCCGCTAGTTCAGGCGCCATAACCGGAGATTCAACCACTGAAAATCTTTGCATAGAACCATCGGGCATTGGTAATGATATCATTAATGATTTTGTTTTAGCATCATTTGTAAATTCCATTGGAGCAGTGGAAAGAAGATTCTGTATTCCTGCAGCATCAAGTTTTATAGTGCGGAATTCCTGCGGAATTATGTGTCGCTGACCTGTTGTAACTATTTGTGACTGATCAACATCCAGCCAAAGATTTTGAGAGTTTACCTGAGCAAACAGAAACTGAACAGAAAAAAGAAAAGTGAATGTAAGAATCCCGAAAAGATTTTTCATACTTACCTCTTGAATGATTATGAAAGTTAATTAGTTATCGATTATCTGATGTGAAACTATATAATTGCTATATTAATTACAATAAGTATTCCGATTAATTATAACCATAAGTCGATATTAATAGTCCATCTTGTCCGTAGGTTTTACTTTTTTGCACACGCCCATTTTGAAAATATTCCTCTTTCATCATTGAACCGTCATTGTAATACGTTTTTACCCAGCCAATTAATTTTCCGTTAATATAGTTTTCAATTTTTTCTAAAGCACCGTTTCTGTAATAAGTGTTTCGCTTGCCATCCTTCATTCCGTCTTTTATAATTTGCTCTGATTCTAAAAGTCCGTTTTCAAAATAAGTTTTGTAACTGCCTTCTAAACGATTGAGGACGTAATTACCAATACTTGCTAAGTTTCCGTTGGGATGATAAGTAAGACAAATACCATTTTTAAGATTGCTGTCATAAATGGTTTCAGCTTTTAAAATTCCATTTTCATAATATGATTTTTCATTTCCGCGTTTAACACCATCAACATAATCGGATGAAACACTCAACACTCCGTTTTCATAATACTCAAAAGATCTGCCTGCAATTTTATTTTTTTTGTAGTTCCATTCTTCTTTCAGAAATCCGCTTTCATAAAAAGTTTTCATCGGACCATCTTTTAATCCATCAATCATGTAAGTTTCATCTGCTAATCTGCCGGAAGGATAATAATTTTTTACAAGTTCTTCTTTTGATTCAATTTTACCCTGGTAATCAAGCCTTACACGATTGATCAACTCATCATTAATATAAGTATCTCTCACACGCAGGGTTTTCATTTTATCATAAATTAATACATCGCCCTGTAATTTGTTATCAATAAAAAAAGCTTCAAGCGCAAGAGATTTATCGTTATGAAAAACCCGTGAAGTACCATGCTGTCTTCCATCAACAAATTTTCTTTCAACTTCTACGTTTCCGTTTAAGTAAAAAGTTTTTGAAATTCCCTGAAGCACACCATCAACATAATTCCATTCACCCTGCTTCTCTCCTGTTTTATAATAAGTATAAGTTGCCCCTTGCAAAACGCCGTTGCTGTATTGCTGTTCAGACCAAAGTTCGCCGGTTTCATAATACCATTTGGATATACCTTCTTTTTTTCCATAGATGTAATTCCATTCGATGCTTACTTTTCCATCGGGAAAATACCAAATTGAAATTCCTTCTTCCCTGCCATTTTCATATTTCCAATCTTTCCATAATACACCATTTGGATAGTACTCTTTATAATGACCATCAAGTTGATCATATAAATAATCGCCTTCTGTTTTGATCGTTCCATTTGGATAGAAAGTTCTATTTATTTTTCTGTAAGGATTATCCTGACTGAAAGAAAAATTAGAGAAGATTAAAAGAAATAATAAATTAATTACTAAAAATATCTTCGTTAAACTTCTAATTCTAAAAGATTGCTTCACTTGCAGACTTGTTCGCAATGACAGGCTAGAATATTGTGTACTGATTGAATTAAAACTCATTTGTTCCTGGTAAAAATTTTGAGGCAAAGATAAACGTTTTTAACCAAAGCTAAACTTCAAAAAAGCGGTATGTAAATCTGGTCATAATGTTCTTCCGATTACATCGGCAATTAATTTTATTTGTATCATCATTTCAGAAAACTGTTCCGGTAATAACGCTTGAGGTCCATCAGAGAGAGCTTTTTCAGGATCGTGATGCACTTCGATCATTAACCCATCAGCTCCCGCCGCAATTGCCGCACGCGCCATTGGTATTACTTTATCACGTAAACCTGTTGCGTGTGATGGATCAGCAAACACCGGTAAATGGCTGCGTTTGTGAACAACTGGAATGGCAGAAATGTCAAAAGTATTACGTGTGTAAGTTTCAAAAGTTCTAATTCCTCTTTCGCAAAGAAAAACATCCGGATTTCCGTTTGATAAAATATACTCAGCAGACATTAACCAATCTTCAACAGTTGCAGAAAGCCCGCGTTTTAACATAACAGGTTTTTTAGCAGCGCCAAGTCCTTTAAGTAAAGAATAGTTCTGCATATTTCTTGCACCAACCTGAAAAATATCGGTGTATTTATAAATTAAATCTATCATCGAATTTTCAATCACTTCGGTAATGACTAACAATCCAAACTCGTCTGCAGCTTTGCGTAATAACTTCAGACCATCTTCACCCAAGCCTTGAAACGAATACGGAGAACTGCGAGGTTTAAATGCGCCGCCTCTCAAAATTTTAGCTCCGCTTTTTTTAACTAACTCTGCAATTGTCATTATCTGTTCTTCGCTCTCAACGGAACAGGGTCCGGCAATTACACTAACCTCATTTCCGCCAATAGTAAAATCTTTTATTTTTATTTGTGTGTCATCTTTTTTAAAACTACGGCTTGCAAGTTTAAATGGCTCTGTTATTTTATAAACTTCCTCAACGCCGTCAAGAATTTTAAGTTTGCGTGTATCAAAGTTTGGTTGAACACCAATTGCACCGAGAATCATTCGTTCTTCACCGACAGATTTATGAATTGCAAATCCAAAATCTTCAAGATGTTTAATTATGTTATTGAGCTGTTTATCGTTTATATTTTTTTCAAGAACAACAATCACTTTGTCTCCGGGTTTAATTCTGTATGAAAATTTTTCTCACCTGCTTTAATTTCAAAATCCAAATAATCATCCTTTGTTGGGATAGGACAGGTGAAAAGATCGCTGTAAGCACAGTATGGATTGTATGCTTTGTTAAAATCAATCTCGTAAATAAATTCCGGATCACTATTCAATTTAAAATCCAAATATCTTCCAACAGGATAAGTTTCTTTTCCTGTGGTTTGATCCGTAAACCAGATGCTGTTGTAACTTTGCCCCTGCGGACCAAAACTTTTATAAACCTTTAGTCTGTGATCTTCGCCTTCATAGTTCAGCAAAACGTAGCCCTCAATTATAGCTTTTCTTTCTTCACCGCGAGTACCAAAGATCGATATCGTATCCTGTTGATCGGTGCGAAATAATTTGGATTTAAAAATAAACTCAGCGCTTGGCTCATAATATTTTAACGGTTGAAACTTTGCAGTTGAATCAACTTTAAAAGGTGAATATTCATCGTATTGCATTTCCCAATCTTTATTCTCTCTTTCCTGTTGAAGTTTGCTGATATACAATTCATCTATCTTCATAACGCTTTCGTTATTGCCGCAAGAGAATGTAATCAATCCAATAAAAACAAATAAGAAATATTTTTTAATCATTTTGCTTCATCTTCTTTTTTAGTTCGTTTAATTTATTTAGTGCTTCCAATGGGGTGATATTATCGAGCTCCATTTTATTAATTTCAGTACGCAATGCATCATCTTTAAATTCAAATAAACTTATCTGGTTATCCGTTTCCGATTTTAATTTTTTTAATCGCTCTTTTTTAATTTCGTACGGAGTAAGCTCTTTGCTTTCCAGATTATCTAAAACTTCTTTTGCACGATTTGTAACAAAGAGCGGCAAACCAGCCATTTGAGCTACTTGTATTCCATAACTATGGTCTGCCCTGCCTGGATTTACTTTATGAAGAAAAACAACTTTGTCATCATACTCGCGAACTTCAACTTTATAATTTTTTATTTTCGGAAAAAGTTCAGCCATCTCATTTAATTCGTGATAATGAGTTGCAAATAAAGTCTTAGCTGAAATATCAGGATTTTCATGCAGATATTCTGTAATCGCCCAGGCTATTGAAATTCCATCGAATGTACTTGTGCCTCTTCCAATTTCATCCAGCAAAATTAAACTTTTTTTAGTTGCATTGTTTAAAATATTTGCTGCTTCCTGCATCTCAACAAGAAATGTACTTTCACCTGCTGTAATATTATCGCTTGCACCAACACGGGTAAAAATCCTATCAACAATTCCGATTCTAGCTTCTTTTGCAGGAACGAATGAACCAATCTGCGCAAGCAAAACAATTAATCCAACCTGTCTTAAGTAAACAGATTTACCAGCCATATTCGGTCCGGTCAGTAATATAATTTGCTGCTCATCATTATCAAGTAAAGTATCGTTTGGTGTATATTTATTTCCCGGATCAAGTATTCTTTCAACAACCGGATGCCTGCCTTGCACAATATTTATTTTATCTAATTCATCAAGGTTTGGCTTAACATAATTATACTCTTCTGCACATTGCGCAAAACTGTTTAGGCAATCTAACATCGCAATTACACGTGCATCTTTTTGGATTGTTTCAGCTTCGTTTGCAACGATGGTACGAATCTCATTAAACAATTGAGATTCAAGTTCGTTTATTTTTTCTTGAGCATTAAGAATTTTATCTTCATACTCTTTTAACTCAGAAGTTATAAATCGCTCGCTGTTTACAAGCGTTTGCTTACGTATATAGTTCTCTGGAATTTTATTTTTATGAGTATGACTTATATCAATGTAATATCCAAACACATTATTAAAATTTACCTTGAGTGATGAGATTCCGGTTCTTTCTCTTTCAGTCTGCTGAAGGGTTGCAATCCATTCTTTTCCGTGAAGTGAAATATCGCGCAGTTCATCAAGTTCAGGACTAAAACCGTTCTTAATTATTCCACCTTCATTTATTGCTGCCGGCGGTGAATCAATAATTGCGTTAGAAATTTTCTCAACAATATTTTCTAATGGGTCAAGCTGCTCAGAAATATTTATTAAAGTTGATACTTTTAGTTGTTCTAAAAATTCTTTTATAGCAGGAATTTTTTTTAACGATGATTTTACTGCAACAACTTCTCGCGGTGTTGCCCTGCCTGTGCAGATTCTTGAAATCAATCTTTCAAGATCACCGATTTCTTTTAAATTTTCGTTTAAATCTTTTCTTACTTTCTTATTCTTTAATAACTCTTCAACACTGTCGTGTCTTTTTATTATCGGATCTAAATCGCGCAGTGGTGCAGAAATCCATTTCTTCAATAACCTTCCGCCCATTGCAGTTTGTGTTTTATCCAAAATTGAAATTAGTGAACCTTCTCTTCCGCCGTCGTTCATAGAAAAAGTTATTTCAAGATTTCTCTTTGTAGAGTAATCAAGTATCATATAATCAGATGGATTGTAAAGTGAAATTCTGTTAAGATGGGAAAGATTTACTCGCTGGGTTTCATTTAAATAATTCAGAACTGCGCCTGCAGCAATAATTCCAGCAGTTAATTTTTCAACTCCAAATCCTTTTAATGTAACTGTTTTAAAATGATTTTTAATCAGTTCATTTGCAAAATCAAAATTAAAAATCCAATCTTCTAATTTTGTAATAAGTAAAGAAGGATTAATTCTTTCAATCAGTTTACCAAGAAATTCTTTATCTCTTTTAGGAATTAAAAACTCAGAAGGATTTATCGATTCAATCTGTTCACCAAGCTGTGTAATTGGAATTTCAAAAACATAAAACTCGCCTGTAGAGATATCACAAAAAGATAATCCGCAAATCTGATCAAGAATTGAAATTGCAAGCAGATAATTATTTTTTTTGTGATCGAGCAGTTTATCTGATAAAGTTACGCCCGGAGTTACAACTTCTATTACTTCACGCTTAACAATTCCCTTTGCAAATTTAGGATTTTCCATTTGCTCGCAAATAGCAACGCGGTAACCGGCACGAACAAGTTTAGGCAAATAATTATCAATTGCATGATGTGGAAAACCTGCAAGCGGAGTATCACCGGCAGCACCATTTGAACGTTTGGTTAAAGTAATTCCCAAAACCTTTGAAGCGAGCTTTGCATCATCTTCAAAAGTTTCAAAAAAATCACCAACACGGAATAACAAAATTGTATCCGGATTAGCCTGTTTAACCTTATAATACTGCGCCATCAAAGGCGTTTGCTTTGTTTGTGATTTCATAATTAAGAGGTAAAAATAGTGATTTTAAAAAGAAAATTCTCATTAAGATTTATATGCTAAGTAGTTCTTATGTTTTGCAAAGAATATCATAGTATTTCTATCATTTTTTAGCTAAATTTTATGAAAAGTATTTGACTGTTAACCACGATTAACAAAAAAAGAAATAGTTAATAGAATTTGTTTCTTCTGCAAATAGAAATAGTAAAATATTTGAAGTATCCAAATATCTTAGAAAGATTAAGCTTGATGAAAAAACTAACTATAAATATTCCTGATTCTTTAGAACTAGACGCTAATGAGGTTACACTTCTATTAGCAGCACAACTTTATCAAAGCAGCAAATTATCACTTGGGCAAGCAGCTGAATTGGCTGGTCTTTCAAAAAGATCTTTTGCTGAAATACTTGGCAAATTTGATGTTTCATTATTTAATTTTCCCACAAAAGAATTAGCTCGCGATCTTAAAAATGCCTGATATTTTTATTGCTGATACAAGCTGCTTGATTGTTCTGAATAAAATTGATCAACTTGAATTACTAAAAAATCTTTATCAAACTGTACTGACAACACAAGATATTCAGAACGAATTTGGAGAGGTTTTACCTTCTTGGATTGAAATAAAAATCCTAAAAGATAAAACAAGACAACTAATTTTGGAACTTCAACTAGATAAAGGAGAAGCAAGTGCAATCGCATTGGCGCTTGAAATAAATAATAGTACTTTAATTGTCGATGATTTTAAAGCAAGAAAGATTGCAGAACAATTGGGACTAAAAATTACCGGAACTCTGGGTGTTTTACTCAAAGCCAAACAGCAAGGTTTAATAAAATTAGTTTTGCCATTTATAGAAAAATTAAAATTAAATGGATTTAGAATCTCAGAAGAACTTGAAAGTGAAATTAAATTGCTTTCAAACGAATAGTATTTGCTGCTCGGATCATTTTCACTTCTTGAACTAAATTCTTTTTTTTATATATTTGCCCTCGAGCAGTTAGATTGATAGCAACACTAATTACAAATCGTCAATCTCTTTCCTTTTAATTTCGTACGGTGTTTTTTTTGAAAGAAGAATATCATAAATGGCACTCCCAATTTATTAATCGGGAGTTTGAAATGCTGGTTTTTGGACACGCTGGTTTTCCGGTAATTATATTTCCAACTTCACGTGCAAGATATTATCAAGCAAAAGATTTTGGATTAATAAATGCAGCGGCTTATTTAATTGATTCAGGAAAAATTAAAATTTATTGTCCCGATAGTATAGATAATGAAAGCTGGTACAATACAAATATTCCTCCTGCTGATAGAGTTAAAACACAAATTGCTTATGAAGAAGTGATTTTAAATGATGTAATTGAATTTGCTTTTCAGGATACAGGATTTGATAAAGTTGCCTTAAGCGGATGCAGCTTTGGCGGATATCACGCAGCAAACATTGCTTTTCGTAATCCGGATAAAGTTGGATATTTATTTTCGATGGGTGGCGCATCAAACATTAGACGATTTTTGAATGGATATTATGATGATAACTGTTATTTCAATAATCCACCTGATTATTTAAGTAATTTGAGTGATAAAAAAATACTTGATCAGATAAAAAAGATAGGAATTATACTTGGTGCCGGTGAATATGATATGTGTCTTGATGAAAATAAAATTCTTTCTGATATTTTAAATCGTAAGCAAATTCCACATTGGTTGGATGTTAGAAAAAATACAGGGCACGATTGGAATTGGTGGAAAGAAATGTTTCCCCAGTATTTAAATAAAATTGATGTTTGACCCCACACTTCCTCCCATTTCGGAAAGTGGAGGAGCGAGGAGGGGTTCGGATTTTTACAATAATTAAGAAAGCTAACAATGAAAAAAATTGGAATCCTCTTTGGACAAGAAAATACTTTTCCTCAAGCATTTGTGGATAGAGTAAATGCAAAAAAAGAAAACGGAATAAGGGCTGAACTCGCGCACATAAATAAAATTATCCAAGGCGAACCGCTTGGTTATGATGTTTTGATTGACCGCATTTCACAGGATGTTCCTTTCTATCGCGCAATGTTAAAGAACGCTGCTATTAGCGGAACTGCAGTCATTAACAATCCATTTTGGTGGAGCGCTGACGATAAATTTTTCAACAATGCACTTGCAACAAAAATTGGAGTAGCTGTTCCAAAAACAGTTATACTTCCTTCAAATCAGCATCCGCCGGATACAAATGAAAAATCGTTTCGCAATCTTGCTTATCCATTAGATTGGGAAGGAATATTTGAGTACATCGGATTTCCAGCCTACTTTAAACCATTTGCCGGCGGCGGATGGAAAAATGTTTACAAGCTTAATAATAAAGATGAGTTTTTTAAAGCATACAATGAAACCGGACAACTTGTAATGATGCTACAAGAAGAAATAGATTTTACGGAATATTTCCGCTGCTATTGTCTTGATAGACAGGATGTTCATATAATGCAATATGATCCGCGACAGCCGCATCATTTACGGTATGTAAGAAATCCAAAACCGCTTGAGAAAAAGTTATTGGATAATGTTCATAACGGTGTGCTTTCACTTAACAATGCTTTGGGTTATGATTTTAACACTGTTGAGTTTGCCATTCGTGATGGCGTACCTTATGCAATTGATTTTTGTAATCCTGCACCGGATGCAGACATTAATTCCGTTGGTGAAGAAAATTTTGAATGGATTGTTGAAGCCGCTGCTAATATGGCAATCAAAAGGGCTAAAGCTCATAAACCCGATCAAAATAATTTAACTTGGGGATCATTCGTTACATCATTTGCAAACAATAAACCTTTGAAATAAGAAAGAGATACCATGACAGAAGCTGGTCTGTTTACGCTTGGAGTTGAAGAAGAATTTCAGATTGTTGATCCTGTAACACGGGAATTAAAATCTCATATACAACAAATTCTTGAAGATGGAAAAATGATTCTTGCTGAAAATGTAAAAGCAGAAATGCATCAATCCGTTGTTGAAATGGGAACAGATATTTGCCGCGATGTTTCGGATGCACGTGAACAGGTAACACGATTAAGGACAAACCTTGCCAAACTGGCAATGAAAAACGGATTACGAATTGCAGCCTCAGGCACACATCCATTTTCTCATTGGAAAGATCAAAAAATAACAGAGCATCCACGTTACAAAGTTATTGTTGATGACATGCAGCAAGTTGCTCGCGCAAATTTAATTTTTGGATTACACGTTCACGTTGGAGTTCAAGACCGCGAAGTAGCAATACACATTATGAATGCCGCAAGATATTTTCTGCCGCATATTTTTGCGTTATCCACCAACTCACCTTTTTGGCTTGGAAGAAATACAGGATTTAAATCTTATAGAAGCAAAGTGTTCGATAGATTTCCACGAACAGGAATCCCTGATTATTTTAATGGAGTTACTGAGTACGATAAATATGTAGAACTGTTGATTAAAACAGGCTGCATTGATGATGCAAAAAAAATCTGGTGGGATATTCGTGTTCATCCTGTTTTTAAAACTTTAGAATTCCGTATTTGTGATATTCCATTAAGAGTTGATGAAACAATCGCTCTAACTGCTGTTATGCAAGCTGTAGTTGCAAAACTTCATAAACTTATTAAGCAAAATTTGGGATTTAGATTATACCGCCGAGCTTACATTGCCGAAAACAAATGGCGCGCTGCTCGATACGGAATAAAGGGAAAATTGATCGACTTTGGTAAAAAGGAAGAAATCGATTTTAAAATTTTAATTGGAGAATTATTAGAATTTATTGATGATGTAGTTGATGAGCTTGGCTCACGAGAAGAAATAAATTACATACACAAAATAATTGAAATGGGTTCCGGTGCTGATAGACAGCTTGAAGTTTGGGATCAATCACTAGATACAAAAAATGTAGTTGATTTTATTATTGAAGAAACACATTACGGATTAAAATTATAAATTTTACTAACTCCTCTCTTTTAGTAAGGTTGATTTTCAGAAACTGTTTGGGGGGTTGTATGAAATTCTAAGCACTTCAGCCTGAGTGAACATGCCTACCGGCAGGCAGGAACGAAGACGGACAATTTGAGATAATTTTTCACCTCGACTCTGCTCGGTGTAACGATTTTTTTTTAATATCACTCAGTCTCTTAGAATGCGAAAGTCAAGAGAGGCTCACAAAAAGGAATTATGAACAAACAAAAAATAAAAATTGCAACAATTGATCTTTACAACAACGAACGTAACGAAGGAATGAGATGTATTAGTGAAATTGTTAATGAAGCAGAAAATGAACATTCAAACATTGATTTACAATACAATGTTTTTGAAACTCGTTTTAAAGGCGATATACCCGACTTAACAAATGATATTTTCATTTCATCCGGCGGACCCGGCAGCCCGTTTGAAGATGAAAATAAAAAATGGGATAAAGATTATTTTACTTTGATCGATAAAATCTGGAGTCACAATCAAACATCAGATCAAAAAAAATATATCTTCTTTATTTGTCATTCATTTCAAATGATGGCAAGATATTTTCAATTTGGTGAAGTTAATAAACGATTTATCAATTCATTTGGTGTTATGCCTTTTACAAAAACGGATGCAGGGAAAAACGATCCGATTTTAAAAAACCTTACTGATCCATTTTATGCCGCAGACATAAGACATTGGCAGGTTGTAAATCCGAATCAAAAAAAAATAGATGAGTTTGGTGCAAAGATTTTATCTTGGGAAATTCCGGAAGAAGAAAATAAAAACAATCCAGCAATTACATCAATCAGAATTTCAAATGAAATTGTTGGTACACAATTCCATCCCGAAGCTGATCCTGAAAGTATGCTTTATCACTTTAAACAGGATGAACGAAAAAAGTTTATCATCGATCGTTACAACGAAGAAAGATATTTTGAGATGATTGGATTGCTTGAAGATAATGATAAAATAAAATTGACAAGAAAAACAGTTATCCCAACATTTCTAAATGAAGCTATAAATAATTTAATCTCAATAACGGTTTAATAATGATTCCTGAAATCAGAAAAAAATTTAATAACGATTTTTCAGAAAAAGTTTATCACGATTTTTTGGATGATTTAAACTCAATACTAAAATATCCAACAGGTTTTCGTGTGTGTGAAACACCGCTGTTTTTATCACACGAATTAACTAACGAACTGATTAAAGCTTGCGAAGATGTCATCAGTCAAATTAAAACTGAAGAATTTATTAAAAGATCCGAAGCGGCTATTCCTCAACATTTAAAAGTGCCAAATGATTTTGACCATCCACCATTTTTACAATTGGATTTTGCAATTACAAAAAGCGAAGATAGATTTTTGCCGAAGTTAATTGAACTACAAGCTTTCCCTTCGCTTTACGGTTTCCAAGTTTATTTGAACGAAACTATCCGAAAATATTTTGATATTCCGGTTGGATTTAACAGCTATTTTAGCGGACTTAATAAAACAGCATATCGAGCATTACTTACAAAACTTATTATTGGTAATTGCGATCCAGAGAATGTAATTCTTTTGGAAATCGAACCTGAAAAACAAAAAACACGAATTGATTTTGCAGCTACCGAAGAGCTAACAGGAGTTACTACTGTTTGTTTATCCAAAATAAAAAAACGCGGTAAAAAAATATTTTATTCAAAAGACGGAAGAGAAATTCAGGTTAAAAGAATTTATAATCGAGTAATTTTTGATGAACTTGAAAGAAAAAATCTAAAATTTGATTTTGATTTTAGGGATGAAATTGAAGCTGAATGGGTTGGGCATCCGAATTGGTTTTTTAAAATTAGCAAATTTTCTTTACCGATGTTAAAAGGCAATTATGTTCCCGATTGTTACTTTTTAAATGAGTTGGATAAATATCCAAAAAATCTGAATGATTTTGTGTTAAAACCGCTTTTTTCTTTTGCCGGACTTGGAGTTGATGTTGATGTTACAAAGGAAAAACTAGACGCGATAGCAATCAGAAACAATTACATACTTCAGCAAAAAGTAAATTACGCACCACTGCTAGAAACTCCTGATGGTTATTCTAAAACAGAAATACGAATGATGTTTCTGTGGGAAAATAAAAATGAAAAACCGCTGCTTGTAAATAATCTTATTCGTACAAGCAAAGGAAAGATGATGGGTGTGGACTTCAATAAAAACCAAACCTGGATTGGGTCAAGCATAGCTTATCATCCGTAGATTGTTTTTAGAAGTTATGTAAATATTTATCATTCGAGCCAGAATAAACTAAAATTTGCCCACTTAATAATGAAACATACTAATCCAAATTCTCTTAAATTCAACTAAAAATGTGAATATATCTTTTCAATCAATTCTTCTTTTAACACTTGAAATTATCCTGAATTCAAAACAAGAGCAATATATCTCTACAGGTTCAGTTAATATTACATATTTATTTTATTCATAGAGTATTTAGGTTTAATTTATAATTTAAAATATTATCATTTTTTAGTAAGAGCATTCATAATAGTCTAAGGACAAATAATCAGATGAATCAAAAAAGTAAAAATTTTTTAACATTAACTAATATATTAATTATTTTAGTTTTCGTAGGAATTTCTGGTTACGTTTATTATGGTTTTTATTTCCCAGATCCGGTTATTTTTTATATTCATGATTTTTCAAAATTATTATTAAATGCTATTAAATTATTTTACCCTATCGCTGTAATTGGAATAATAGTTTTATATAGATTTATTTATTTAAAGAAAGTACAGATTAGTTCAATCATACTTTTAGTGTTTACGTTTTTCTTTTTTCTACTCTTAACTTATCCAATCGCAGATTATTATTACAGAAACAGTTTAGCAGTTAATACTGATGAATTTCATTCCTATTTACAAATCACGCCACCTTATGTTAAAAATTTTGAAACTGAAAATTATAATATATTTTGTCTTGGTGGCTCTACTACTGAATTTAAAGACGAATCAGGCAGAGATTGGCCTGATCTAGTTCAGAAGGAAATCAACAAAGATTTACAATTTAAGGATGTTAGATTACACAATTTAGGCAAGCAGTGGTACACAACTCAACATATTCTTTTTAATTATGCAGTAAATCTAAAACAATATAAACCTGATGCGATAATAGTTATGGAAAATGTAAATGATCTTTTGCATAATGCTGATTTTTCATGGTTAAGTTCGGGTAAGTATCGTGATGATTATGGAAACTTTATGGGGCCACTTGCAAGGTTAGTTAAATATAAAAGTTTAATAGAGTTTATCAAGCAAACAGTAAAGAAGTCATGGTATGCTGAAAAGTATATTGAAATTACTACAGATTCATTTCCCGGAATAATAGCATTTGAAAGAAATCTTAATTCAATAATCAGCCTGGCAAGAGAAAATGGTACAAAAATTATTCTAATGACACAGCCAAATATTTATAAAGACTCTATGAGTACAGAAGAACTCAGTAAACTAACAATGCTTAATGTTGAAGCAATCGGAAATGGAAAAAGGTGGACGTACAAAACTGCTCTTAATGGATTTAGAAAATACAATGATAAGATTAGAGAAATTGCTTTGGCAAATAATGATGTTTATCTGATTGATTTAGAAAAAATAGTCCCTAAAAATTTAGAGTATTTTATTGATGATGTTCACCATAATTCTAAAACACATGATCTAATTTCACCATTCATTTCAAGAGAATTAAAATTAATTTTAAAAAACTAATAATTCTTTAAAATATGTATTCAGATGGATCTTAGCGTTAAATAATATTTTAGATTATTCTACACCTAGGTATGCTGAGAATAAAAAAAACTATTTAATAAAATATTCCTTAATTAGTCCACCCTTAAAAACCTCACAAGGCATTAAAATAAAACAGATTAAAGAGAAAAAGACTAAGAAATAAATGCAAGAATTAATAGATTTGCAT
>JAGOXU010000199.1 GCA_018059515.1 Ignavibacterium sp. | reverse complement strand
GAATTCCCCTTAATGATAAAATTAACATACATAATCCTGCTGATTGTTTTGTTTACAGACGGATTATATGCGCAAGGTTTAATGGATAAATCGGTGGCAAGGGTTGGAAATACTTCGATATCCGATAAAGAATTTCTTGAACGATTTGAAATGACACCGGGGATGAATCGTCAGGTAAAAGGTGCGATTGAATCACAAAAAATTGAATTTTTATTTTCACTGATTGCAGAAAAACTTTGGTCGCTTGAAGCTCTCTCAAGAAGTATGGACACAACCGAAGTGATTAAGTTTGCAGCAAATGAATTTGAAAAAATGTTTATCCGTGATGCGCTGTTTAAAAAAGAAATTAAAGATAAAATTGTTATTTCAGAAAGTGAGTTAGCAGAAGGGCTTAAAAGAAATTCATCAAAGCTTTATGTGCGTTATCTTTTTTCTTACGATAACGAAGAGATGAATAATTTGTACAAACTTCTTAAAGATGGAATTCCGTTTGATTCGATTCTTGCCGAAAGTCCTGAAAAGGATGAGCAGGTAACACCTGTTGAAATTGTATTTGGGCAAATGGATGAAAGTGTTGAGGAAATACTATTTAATCTAAAAATAAGTGAATTTACAAAACCGATTTTAACTCCCGATGGATGGTACATATTTTATCTTATTAATAAATCTGAAGAAATGTTAGCTGGTTCAAACGCACGAGAAGATGCAATAAAAAATGTTCGCAAAACTATTGAAGCAAGAAAACTGATTGAACAGCAAAAAATATTTTATGCTGACTTTTTTAAGGATAAAAAGGCAGAAGTTAATCCGCAACTTTTTGAAACATTATCACAAAACATTTCATCTTTATTTGAATACAAAAAGAAAAACTTTTTTATTAAAGATGGCGATCTAATTAATCTTGAGCCTGCTGATATTGTGAAAATGGAAGAAGTTTTTGGAAAAGAAATGTTAGGAGAAATATTTATTCAACTTGATAAAAATCCAATTACTTTTAAAGAATATTTGCGCAGCCTTATTTTTGATGGTTACAACGCAACAGATTATAAAATAAATTTTATTAGAGCATCGTTAGACAGCAGGGTAAAAAAAGATATTGAAAAGGAATTATTATATCGTGATGGCTTGAAAAAAGGATACGGTAATTTACCCGAAGTAAAGAACGATGTTGAAATGTGGAAGCAAAATTATTTGTTCCAATTTTTAAAAGATCAATTTCGTGATTCGGTTACCGTAACTGATGATGAAGTTTACAGCTATTATCAAAAAAATAATCAGCCTGAATCTTACCCAATGATTGTAAACATTATTGAAATATTAACTGACAGTATAGAAACGGTTAATAAAATTTTTAATGATTTAAATAATGGCGGTGATTTTAAAACACTTGCAGAAAAATATAATAAACGCGAATGGACAAAGAAAAGCAGTGGTGAATATGGTTTGTTTCCAATCAACCAGCATGGAGAAATTGGCAGAATAGCTGCAACTATGAATGTTGGTGATGTTTATGGTCCGTTAAAGTTAACTGAGGGATATTCTATATTTAAGTTAATAGAAAAGCAGGATGAAAAGGTTATTCCACCAAAGCCTTTTGAAAAATTTAAAGAACAGTATAAACAGGATTTAACTAATCATAAACTTTATAATAAGATAACAGATTTTACTTATAAACTTGCCGTTAAATTTGGTGTTAGTCTTAATCTTGATTTGATTGAACAGATTGAAGTAACTTCGGTACCAAGTTTTGGAATGAGGTTTTTAGGATTTGGCGGAAAGGTAACAGCCGTTCCATTAATTGCCCCGAACGTAGATTGGGCTGAGCAGTGGATCAAAAATCAACAACAACAGCAAGTGATTCCATAAATGTATATCCTTGGTATATCGGCGTTTTATCACGATAGCGCCGCATGTCTTGTAAAGGATGGTGAAATACTTTCAGCCGCACAGGAAGAACGCTTTACCCGCAAAAAACATGATCACAACTTTCCGCAAAATGCAATTGAGTTTTGTTTAAAGGATGCCGGGATAAATGCTGAACAGCTTGATCTTGTTGCCTTCTATGATAAACCATTTTTAAAGTTTGAGCGATTGCTTGAAACATATCTTACGTATGCTCCTGTCGGAATAAAATCTTTCATCAAATCAATGCCTTTGTGGATAAAGGAAAAATTGTGGATGAAGGAGATGATAAAAGATAAACTTGGATATTCTGGTAAAATTATTTTTCCTGAACATCACGAATCCCACGCAGCCTCCGCATTCTATCCGTCACCATACAACAAAGCTGCAATTCTTACAATGGATGGAGTAGGTGAGTGGACAACAACAAGCTACGGAATAGGCGATGGAAATGATATTCAGCTTCTTGCAGATATTAAATTCCCTCACTCACTCGGATTGCTTTATTCAGCACTTACATATTACACAGGATTTAAAGTAAACTCCGGCGAATATAAAGTAATGGGCTTAGCCCCTTACGGTGAACCAAAATACAAGCAGCTTATTTATGATCATCTGATCGATGTAAAGGATGATGGTTCATTCCGTATGAATATGGATTACTTTAATTACTGTCAGGGGCTTACAATGACCAATAAAAAGTTTAACAAGCTTTTCGGAGGTCCGCCAAGAGAACCTGAAAGCAAGCTCACTCAGAAAGAGATGGATATTGCAAGATCATTACAGGAAGTAACGGAAGAAATTGTACTTAAGCTTGGTAATCACGTTTATAAAGAAACAGGATTAAAAAATATTTGCCTTGCAGGCGGAGTAGCGCTAAACTGCGTTGCAAATGGAAGATTATTGAGAGAAGGACCATTTGAAAATATCTGGATTCAGCCTGCAGCAGGAGATGCGGGCGGAGCGATTGGTGCTGCTTTGATTGGCTGGTTTAAATATCATAACAAACCAAGAACTGCTGATGAAAAAAATGATTCACAAAAAGGCTCATATCTTGGTCCAAGGTTTTCTGAAGATGAAATACAATCATTTATTAAATCGAAAAAATTATCTGCAAAAAAATATAGTGATGATGAATTGATAGAAACAGTTGCGAATATGATTGCTTCAGAAAAAGTAATTGGTTGGTTTGATGGTAAGATGGAATTTGGTCCCCGAGCATTGGGTTCAAGAACGATAATTGGAGATGCGCGTTCACCAAAGATGCAGGCAACAATGAATATCAAAATAAAATTCAGAGAAGGATTTCGTCCATTTGCTCCATCTGTACTTTATGAAAAAGTAGGCGAATATTTTGAGATAGAAAAAGAAAGTCCGTTTATGCTTCTTACCGCTGATGTAAAGAAAACACGAAGAATACAAATGACTGACGAAGAGCACAAGAAGTGGGGAATTGAAAAATTAAATGTTGTACGTTCTGATATTCCTGCAATTACTCACGTTGATTATTCAGCAAGACTTCAAACTGTACATAAAGAAACCAATCCGCGTTATCATAAACTAATTTCTAAGTTTGAAGAAAAAACAGGCTATGCAGTAATAATAAATACATCATTCAATGTTAGAGGCGAGCCGATTGTTTGCACCCCTGCAGACGCATATAAATGTTTTATGCGCACAGATATGGATTATCTTGTACTTGGGAATTATATTTTAAATAAAGAAGATCAAAAACCTCTCGAAAATGACATTGATTGGAAAAAAGAATTTGTACTGGATTGATATTTTAGAAAGCAACCTTCGAGGTTTTATAAATCAAATCACACAAAAAAATGTTAAAAGAAGAATTAAAACACATAGATAAATCAGATGAAGCAGTAAAGAAAACAGGATTAACAGTTGGAGTTGTTCTAATTTTAATTTCAATGCTGCTTTGGTATTTTGGAAAAACAACGTTTGTTTATTTTTCCATAACGGGAGGATTGTTTGTAATACTTGCATTAATTGCAATACCGGTTTTACGCCCATTCCATAAGCTTTGGATGATGTTTGCATTGATGATGGGATTTGTGATGTCCAGAGTTACTTTAACATTATTGTTTTATATTGTACTTACTCCAATTGGATTGATTGCGAAACTGGTTGGTAAAAAATTTATGCCGCTTAGATTTGAAAAAAAAGCGTCAACATATTGGGAGAAGAGAGAAAATCAAGCTAAACAGCAAATTGATTATGAAAGACAGTTTTAACTTTGAGTGCTTTGTGTAATTGACTTTTTGCTCTTTGTGGTAAAGAAGAAAATAACCGCAAAGTTCACTAAGGTTGATCACGAAGGTCACGAAGAAAATAAAAAGGAAAATTATGAGCAAATTATCAATAATATCAGAGTTGTGGGAGTTTTTAAAAGTTAGAAAAAAATGGTGGCTTCTGCCGATCATTTTATTTTTAGTGTTGCTTGGTGGACTGATAATTTTAACTCAAGGTTCAGCCTTAGCTCCGTTTATTTATGCAATATTTTAAAAATATTTCGTAGCACAGACTTAAGTCTGTGTTACATTATTCATATGAATAAAAAAAACAAAATACTTGTAAAGAAGAAAAAGAAACGTATTCCAGTTCCTCAAAAACCTCCAAAGGTTGAAAAGAATCCAAAGGCGTATGATAGAGAAGAAGAGAAAAAAACAATCAAAAAGAAGATTGATGAATCCAGAGAATGAATAAAAAAATAAATGTTCTGATTTTTGAGCATACTTCCTCACACAGCGAACTTTTAAATTCCCAAATCAGATTTTTAAATGAATATAATCACACTATTCATCTCTGGATAAATAATAAATCAGACACTGCAGATCTTACTTTAGCCAAGTTAACGTTGGTTGACCTATCGATTCCAAAGTATAAAATATTTTATAGGTTTATTAGATATTTAATAGATGAAAAAATTGATGTTATAATATTTAATACTGCACATGGTTTATTTATCCGTGATCTATCCATATTACTTCTTTTATCAAAAGTAAAAACGATTGGTATCTTACATCAGGCTGATAAAATTATGAGCAGCTCCACTCAAAAGATTATATCTCTAAAGATCAAAAATTACTTTGTGTTAAATAATTTTGTTTTAGAATGGTTAAATGAAAATTATAAAACCGGTAATACTAAATTCAGTTCATTCTATCCAATTTATTTTCCTGATAGATATTACTGCAAGAAAGAGCAGCAATCATTTTTTGTATTTTGCATTCCCGGAGCAATTGAACCTGAGAGGAAAGATTATGATTTCTTAATATCCTATTTAAAAAATTATGGATCTGAAATAGGCGATAAAATAAAATTTAAATTACTCGGAAACATTTCTTCTGATAACGGAAAACAATTATATGCGAAGCTAATTGCAAATAAGATAGAGAATCATTTTATTACCTTTAACTCATATATATCAAATGAAATTTTCTTTAAGGAGATTATTAATTCAGATTTTATCTTTCCATTAATTCATCCTTCGGGTAAACACTTTAAGGCGTTTTACGAAACAGGAATTTCAGGTGCATTCAGTCTTGCATTAGGGTTTAATAAACCGCTTCTTTTACACAAACAATTTCGCACAAATGACGATTACAAAAATGTTTCAGTTTTCTATAATGAAGAAAACTTATCTGAGACCTTGAATAGTATTATGACTAATGAATTGCGAATTAGTCAATTAGAAAATGCATACCAGACTCTTCCCACGATTAAATTTCAGTTACAAGCAAAAAGATATAATGATTTTATCACATCTGGCTAAAAAGTTTTTATCTGAACTTAATGAAACACTTTCTAGCAATCTTACCTAATAAAATAATACAAAGTCTCATTCTGGCGCAACTATTTTAGTAAAATCTTTAAAAATACTAAAATATGTTTGGAACATTATTTGCCACACCTTATATTCGAAACCAAAATTTGAAACAATCCTAAATAATTAAGGTTTTTTATGTTAGATGATATAGACTTACAGATTTTACGAACGCTTCAGAAGAGAGGAAGAACAAAACGTAATGAACTTGCCGAAGAGGTTAAGCTTTCAATTCCTTCGGTAAGTGAGCGGCTGAAAAAAATGGAAGACAAAATAATTATTGAAGGCTATTACGCAAAATTAAATCGTAAATCTTTTAACTACGATATAATGGCTTTTATATTTGTAACGGTGGAATCATCAAAGCACTATAAAAATCTTATTACTAAAGTTGAAAAGATGCCTGAAATACTTGAATGCCATGCTGTTCTTGGTGAAGGATCGCATCTGTTAAAAGCATTAGTTAAAAATACAGAAGCGCTTGAAAAAGTATTATCAGAAATCCAATCCTGGCAGGGAGTAACAGGTACGAAAACTACTTACGTTCTTTCTACAGTAAAAGAAACTTTTGAAATTAATGTTTAATGTGTCTCAAGAAACAATTAGAAAATATAAATGTCACACTTAGCCTGTCGAAGTGTGATAATAAAATAAAGAATGTCATCCTTCGACAAGCCCAGGATGAC
>JAGOXU010000036.1 GCA_018059515.1 Ignavibacterium sp. | reverse complement strand
CGAAAGAATACTTTATGAAAAAGTTTTATCACGTCTTGATGCAAATATGCCTTTTATTCAGCAGTTACTTTTTCCGATTAAAATACAATTTGATCTTGCGAGTTACGGCATTTTAAAAGATCTTGATTCAATGATTGGAAAACTTGGATTTAAATTAAAATATCTTCCTAAAAATTATGTGATGATTGAAGGTGTTCCGGAAGATATTAAAAATGGTTCTGAAGAAAAGCTGCTGCGAGAATTTATTTTAGAATATGTAAACAATCAAACCGAAAAAAGATTGGAAGAAAAAGATAATATTGCAAAATCATACTCGTGTAAAGCAGCCATTAAAGCGGGCGATAAGCTCTCTGAAAAAGAAATGCGTTTATTAATCGATCAACTTTTTGCAACTTCAATGCCGTATGTTTGTCCGCACGGCAGACCGATTGTAATTAAAATATCTTTGGAAGAGTTTGATAGAAGATTTGGGAGAACATAAATTTTAATGAAATTAATTTATTTAAATAGTTAAAGGAAGCCTATGTCTAATTTAGAATATTTAAAGCAAAGAAAAATCTATGATGAAAAAGCTAAATCAGCTAAAACTAATGGAATGAAATTTACTACTGTTAGCGGGCAGGATATTAATACTTTTTACGGACCCGATGATATTGAAAATATTAATTATTTAAGTGAGATTGGTTTTCCCGGCGAGTATCCTTATACACGCGGAATTCACTCTAACGGTTATCGCGGTAAACTGTGGACAATGCGCCAGTTTGCCGGATTTGGATCACCTGAAGACACGAATGAAAGATTTCACTATTTATTAAATCATGGTCAAACTGGTTTGTCCGTTGCATTTGATCTTCCAACTCTAATGGGGTGGGATGCTGATGCACCGATTAGCGACGGTGAAGTTGGAATTTGCGGTGTAGCAATTTCTTCTTTGCAGGATATGGAAATTCTATTTGATAAGATTCCTTTAGATAAAGTTTCGACATCAATGACAATAAATTCACCCGCTGCAATGATTTTTGCATTTTATCTTGCAGTAGCACAAAAGCAAGGAGTTGATTTTAAAAACTTACGCGGCACATTACAGAATGATATTTTAAAAGAGTATATCGCACAAAAAGAATTTATATATCCGCCAACTCCATCAATGCGAATTATTGTTGATATGATTGAGTATTGTAAAAACGAAGTTCCGCAGTGGAATCCCGTTTCTGTAAGCGGATATCACATACGCGAAGCAGGTTCAACATCTGTACAAGAGCTTGCATATACACTCGCTGATGGTTTTGCATATATTGAAGCTTGCATTGAACGCGGAATGGATGTTGATGAATTTGCACCACGCATTTCATTTTTCTTTAATTCTCATTTAGATTTTTTTGAAGAGATTGCAAAATTTAGAGCAGCAAGAAAAATTTATGCAAAACGAATGAAAGAAAGATACGGCGCAAAAAATCCACGCTCATGGTGGTTAAGATTTCATACACAAACAGCGGGCTGTACATTAACAGCTCAACAGCCGGAAAATAATATTGTGCGAACTGCATTTCAGGCTTTAGCAGGCGTGCTTGGAGGAACTCAATCTTTGCATACAAATTCTATGGATGAAACCTTGGCATTACCGAGTGAAAAAGCAGTTAAGATAGCATTGCGAACTCAACAGCTTATTGCTTACGAAACAGGAGTTATAAATTCTGTTGATCCTCTCGGCGGAAGTTATTTTGTTGAAGCACTGACTGATAAAATGGAAAAAGAAGCAAACGCTATTTTTGATCAGATCGATTCATTAGGCGGAGTTGTTGCCGCAATTGAAGCAGGTTACTTCCAAAAGGAAATTGCAGACGCAGCCTATCGTTATCAAAAAGAAGTTGAACGTAAAGAAAAGTTTATTGTTGGTGTTAATGAGTTTGTTGAAGAAAATGAAAAAGTTGATATTCCAATTCTAACTGTATCACCGGAAGTACAAAAAGGACAGGTAAAACGTCTGGCGGAATTAAAACAAAGCAGAAATCAAAAAGCAGTTGCAGAAAGTTTAGCATCTATTAAATCTGCTGCTGTGGATGGAAAAAATTTAATGCCGGAATTTTTAAAAGCATCACAAAATTATGTTACCCTTGGTGAAATGATTGGTGAATTAAAAGAAGTGTTTGGCATTTACGAAGAAACAGCAGTTTTCTAATGATTAAAAATTATTTCCAATTGCTGCGTGTACCACAGTGGATAAAAAATCTTTTTGTTTTTGTTCCCCTTATGTTTTCGCTTCATCTTTTTGATGAAAATTATTTTATATCCACTTTTAAGGCGTTTATAATATTTTGTCTTGCTTCAAGTTTTATTTATATCATAAACGATATAATTGATATTAAAGCTGATGCATCACATCCGCAAAAGAAAAATCGACCGCTGCCTTCAGGTGCAATATCAAAACAATCAGCATGGATAACTGCAATATTAATATTTGTTTTATTGGTTGTGCTTTCTTTTTTTGCACCAACTGAATTCATTTATTTTCTTGTGAGTTTTGTTTTACTTAATGTTCTATATTCATTTTACTTTAAACATATTGTAATATTGGATGTTTTCAGTATTGCCGCAGGGTTTACAATTCGTGTTTTGGGCGGCGCTGCAATTATAGATGTACCTGTTTCAAGCTGGCTGATATTAACTACAATGTTCATCTCATTATTTTTAGGAGTAATGAAAAGACACTCAGAGCTTGAACAGATTACTGAATTAGAAAAAACGCCAACCAGAAAAGTGTTAGCAGAATATTCGCTAACATTTACGAATCAGATGGCAACTGTTGCAGCGGCTGGCGTAATTATTTGTTATGCTCTTTACACGGTATCTCAACGAACTGTTTCAGTATTTGGTACCGAAAACTTAATATTCACTACTCCGTTTGTTGTGTTTGGAATTTTTAGATTTATGTATTTAGAATATCTAAATCAAAAAGGAGAGAACACTACTCAAATAATGTTAACAGATGTTCCAATGATTATCACAGTAATTCTTTATATCGCAGCAACAGTATTAATTGTTTATAAGATTATTTAAATCAATGTTTTATTTACACTCCAAAATATTTTTTATTTTTAGTTTTTTGATATTTATGTCTTGTTCCAATTCACAAATTCAGTTAGATAAATTATCTAAACAAATTAATATTGTTGATACACAGGCTTGGATAAATTTGATGCCCGGTGGTCCTGGTTCATTTCATATTACCGGAGAATATGAGATTGATAAAACTGAATTGGAGAAGTTATCACTGAGAAAAATTATTGTGTATTCAGAAAACCAAATTATTTATGATATCAACACAGCTAATTTGAGTAATGAACTTCAAGCCGATGAGAAAATCCAAAAACTAAAATATAGATTTAATATTCAGCCGGGATTAAAATTGAACGATTCGATTAAAATTGTTGAAACAATTGATATAAAATTAATTTTTGAATTTAACGGCAGAGAAATTGAAAAAATGATTAATGATGTTTATTTAACAAGAGCTTATTAATGATTCAGGATTTTATTTTATTAATAATATTAATTTTTTTTAGTGCTTATTTTTCCAGCACCGAGATGGCATACATTGTTGCAAATAAATTAAAAATTGAAGTAAGAGCAAGAAAAAAAAATATTGCCGCTCAATCAGCCTTTCACTTTGTTAAAGATCCACAACAGTTTTACTCTACAATTCTAATTGGAAATAATATTATCAACATTGCGTTTGCATCTATCGCAACTGTTGTACTGGCAACTAAATTTGGCTGGAGTGACTACAAAATTCTTTTATTTGTTTCAGTTATCACTTTAATATTTGGCGAATTGATTCCAAAATATATTGCAAGGGAAAGTGCTGATTCATTGCTGTTAGTGGTTTCAATCCCATTACGTTTGCTTTCAATTATATTATTTCCATTTATAAAACTTACAACTCATCTCTCAAAATTATTAACTGAACGCAAAAAAGATTCCGCAAAAAACATTGCACATCTTTTTGATAAAGAAGATATGAAAATTCTTGTGGATGAAGTTCATTCAACAAGCACAGCAAAAGATGAAGAAAGTTCTTTCATATCTAAAGTATTTGATTTTAGTGAGCAAAAAGTTTACGAAGCGATGCGACCCAGAACTGAAATCACAGGTATTTCAATAAAAGATTCGGTTGTTAACGCTGTTGATTTGTTTATCGAATCCGGTTACTCAAAAGTTATTGTTTATGAAGATGATCTTGACAACATAAAAGGTTTTATACTTGCAAAGGATTTGTTCAGTAATCCAAAAGAGTTAAAAGAGATTATACGTGATACACAGTTTTATCCTGAAACAAAAAAGAGTTTAGAAATTTTAAATGAATTTTTAACAAACAATGATTCCATAGCCGTTGTGATAGATGAGTTTGGCGGCACAGCCGGCATCGTTACGATGGAAGATATTATAGAAGAATTGTTTGGAGATATTAATGATGAGTATGATATTGAAGAGGTTATCTGCAGAAGAATTTCAAAAGATACATATATAATCAGCGGTAAGGTTGAAATTGATCATTTGAATGATAAGTATCAGTTGGAGATTCCGAGCGGAGATTATGAAACAATTGCCGGGTTTATAATTGATAATATCGGGCACATCCCAAAACCGAATGAAACAGTTACAATAAATAACTATTCTATTCTCATCGTTCGTGCAGACAATGTTAGAATCGATCTGATTAAACTTGCAATTACTGCTGATGGCGAAATCGAATAACACTGAACAGAAAATAATTTTATTTGATGGCGTTTGTAATTTTTGCAACTATTGGGTCAATTTTATTATTGATCGTGACAGGAAAAACATTTTTAAGTTTGCCGCTCTGCAATCAGAAAAGGGAAGTGAGATAACAAAAAAGAATAATCTTCCCTCAAATGATTTCGATTCATTTATACTAATCTCACAAAATAAAGTCTTTAAAAAATCTGCCGCAGCTTTTGAAATTTTAAAACACTTGGATAGCTGGATTAAAATAATTTATCCAATAAAATTTTTACCAATTGCTGTAAATGATTTTTTTTATGATTTGATTGCAAAAAATCGTTATAAGTTTTTTGGTAGAAAAGAAGTTTGCAGAATTCCCACAAAAGATGAGATAAAAAGATTTCTCTGAAATATCCCGCCAAAACTTAATTGGGATAAACATTATTTTAAGTTAAATTTGGCTCACAAAAATCAAAGTAAAAGACGTATTGTTAAAGCTAAATATTGATTCAAAAGACGCTAATACTAAAGCACGAGCTGGCTGGTTTGAAACGGATCACGGTAAAGTTGACACACCGATTTTTATGCCTGTTGGTACACAGGGAACTGTTAAGGCTGTAAACCAAAGTTATCTTGCTGATGAAATAAAGGCTCAGATTGTTCTTTCAAATACTTATCATTTGTATTTAAGACCGGGGACAGAAGTTTTAGAAGCTGCGGGTGGTCTTCACAAATTTATGAATTGGCAAAAACCAATTTTAACGGACAGCGGCGGTTATCAGGTTTTTAGTCTTTCTGAATTACGAAAATTAAAATCGGATGGAGTTGAATTTAGATCACACTTAGATGGATCAAAACATTTTTTTACTCCCGAAAAGGTAATTGGAATTCAGCGCAGCATTGGCTCCGATATAATGATGGTGCTTGATGAGTGTGCGCCTTATCCGTGTGATTATGATTACGCAAAAAATTCGGTACAGCTTACAAGTAATTGGGCAGTTTTAAATAAGGAAGCTTTTGAAAAATCAAAATCACTTTACGGACACAAACAATTTCAGTTTGGAATAATTCAGGGTTCTGTTTACAAAGATTTGCGGGAAAAATCTGTAAACGATTTATTGAAATTAGATTTTGATAGTTATGCAATTGGTGGACTTGCGGTTGGTGAACCTACTGAAGAAATGTACGAGCTTGTTGATTTTACAACTGATTTTATGCCCGATCATAGACCACGCTATTTAATGGGTGTTGGCAAACCTGAAAATATTTTGGAATCAATTGCACGCGGTGTTGATATGTTTGATTGTGTTATGCCGACTCGTAATGCACGTAATGCAAATGTGTTTACCTGGAATGGAACACTTTCTATGCGCAACGCAAAGTATAAAGATGATTTTTATCCGCTTGATAAAAATTGTAATTGTTATACCTGCAGAAATTATACACGCGCATATTTAAGACATCTTTTTATTGCTGAAGAAATATTAGCGCTTGAGCTTGCTTCGATTCACAATTTGTATTTTTATCTTGAATTAGTAACAAAAGCACGTAAACATATTGTTGATGGTGATTTTTTTGAATGGAAAAATAAAACAGTAAATGAAATATCAATTAAAAATTAAAAATAAATTTAAAATCAAAAGGAGAAAATAAATTGGATATACTTTTAGCAATGGCACCGCAGGGCGGTAATGGCGGCGGCGGAAGTTTAATAAGCACTGTAATAATGTTCGGTGCAATCTTCGCAATCTTTTATTTTATGATAATAAGACCACAGCAAAAGCGCGCTAAGGAAAGAGAAAAACTACTTTCGAATATCGAAAAAGGCGATAAGATAATTACTTCAAGCGGTGTACATGCAACAATAGTTGGGGTTGAAGATAAAACAGTTCTTATAGAGATCGCACCAAATGTTAAAATTAAAATTGAACGTTCCGGAATTGGAAGTGTAGTAAAATAAATTGAAAGAGTGCTTTTATGTTTTGCAGTGTTGATGAAGCTATTGATGAAATAAAAAACGGCAAGGTTATTATTGTTGTTGATGATGAAGACCGCGAAAATGAAGGCGATTTTGTTTGTGCGGCTGAATATGTTACACCCGATATTGTAAATTTTATGGTAACGCATGGCAGAGGGATGCTGTGCGTTGCAATGAATGGCAAACGATTAGATGAACTTAACCTTCCATTAATGGTTGAATCAAACTCTGCACTGCACGGAACACAATTTACTGTTACAATAGATGCAATCGAAGGAACTACAACCGGAATCTCTGCTGCTGATCGAGCACACACAATTAAAAAACTTATCGATCCGAAATCCACTTCTAATGATTTTGCAAAACCGGGACACATATTTCCATTACGCGCTTTTGAAGAAGGTGTTTTAAGACGAGCAGGGCACACAGAAGCTGCCGTTGATTTGTGTAAACTTGCAAAATTAAATCCTGCTGGAGTTTTGTGTGAGATTCTAAAAGAAAATGGTGAAATGGCTCGTGTACCTGAACTATTTGAGATCGCAAAAAGATTTAATCTTAAAATTGTAACAGTTCAGGAATTGATTAAGCATAGAATTAAGAATGAAAATCTAATTGAAAAAATTACAGACATAGATTTTCCTACAGATCACGGAAAGTTCAGGCTTCATCTTTACAAAAATCTTTTAGATAAGAAAAAACAAGTTGCATTGGTTAAAGGTGAACCTGATCCTGAAAAACCATTTCTTGTTCGTATGCACTCAGAATGTTTAACAGGTGATGTTTTTCATTCATTAAGATGTGATTGTCATGATCAACTTAATCTTGCACTTGATTTAATTGAACAAAATGGCTCCGGTGCTTTGGTTTACATGCGGCAGGAGGGAAGAGGCATTGGATTAGAGTATAAAATTAAAGCTTACCGTTTGCAAGATGAAGGCAAAGATACTGTAGAAGCAAATGAGGAACTGGGATTTAAAGCCGATTTAAGAGATTACGGAATTGGTGCGCAGATTTTACTGAATCTTGGAATCAAAAAAATAAATCTGCTTACAAATAATCCGAAAAAAGTTATTGGATTAAATGGATACGGACTTGAAATAGTAAACCGGATTCCGATTGAAATCCAAGCAAATCAAAACAACGAAAAATATTTAAAAACCAAGCGTGATAAGCTTGGGCATATTATATTACAGTAGCGATTGGACTCCAGTCCATTCGGATTAACTGGACTGGTCAGGAGACTAATCACTACTTTCTCAATTTGATTTTCATTATTTTCAATTAAGAATTATTCAATTCTTTTGAAAAATCTAATATGAGATGATAAAATGAAATTTCTACTCGCATTCTTTTTAACGCTTTCCGTTTTTGCACAACACAAAACTGTTTACATCGCTTATATTGACAGCGAAATCGATTTAGGATTAGCTCCGTACATAACACGCGTTATCGATGAAGCAGAAAAAAATAATGCTGATGCAATTATTTTTAAAATCAACACCTTTGGCGGCAGAGTTGATGCTGCAACGCAAATAAAGGATGCAATTTTATCCAGCAAAGTTTTAACTATTGCATTTATAAATAATCGTGCAATTTCTGCGGGAGCTTTGATTGCATTATCGTGCAACAAAATTGTAATGGTTCCCGGCAGCTCAATTGGTGCTGCAACCGTTGTTGATCAAACAGGACAAAAAGTTGGTGAGAAATATCAATCGTACATGCGTTCCGAAATGCGCTCAACAGCAGAACGTAACGGCAGAAGAATGGACATTGCAGAAGGAATGGTTGATGAACGCGTTGTAGTTGCTGGGTTAGTGGACAGCACAAAATTAATAACTCTAACTTCAAAAGAAGCAGTAAAATATCAAATTGCAGATACTGTACTTGCAAATTTTGATGATCTGCTAAAAGCATTTGATTTACAAAAAGCTGAACAAGTTCCTGTTTCAGCTAACTGGGCAGAAGACGTTGTTAAGTTTTTGAATAATCCAATCGTATCATCAATTCTTATTATGATAGGATTTTTTGGATTAATGGCTGAAATTAAATCCCCGGGTTGGGGTGTTGCAGGCACAACAGCTTTGATTGCATTAACATTATTTTTTGGATCTTCATATGTTCTCCAACTTGCATCCATTCTGGAAATTTTACTTTTTATAATTGGTTTGGGATTATTATTAGCTGAGATTTTTGTTATTCCCGGATTTGGGATTGCGGGTATTTCCGGAATCATACTAATCTTTGTATCAATATTTTTATCCCTTTTAGGAAGTGAACCGTTTATAGATATGAACGCTGTTTCAATGGCAATAATTCAGTTATCAGGAGCAATGCTTTTTGCTTTACTTGGAATGTTTTTTCTTGTAAGATATTTACCCAAATCATCTGCATTTAATAAATTAGTTTTAGCCGAATCTGCAAAAGCAGAGCAGGGTTTTGTTTCTTATCCATCTGAAAAAAATTTAATTGGTAAAACAGGTATTGCACATACAACGCTAAGACCGGGCGGAACCGCAGTAATTGATGGAAGAAGAGTTGATGTGGTTGCAGACTCTGAATACATAGATAAAGATGTAAAGATTATTGTCTTAAGAGTTGAAGGAATTAAAGTTGTTGTTACTGCGGTAAAGGAAAACCTTAGTTAAGGTGATTTATATTATGTTCTAAAAAGCCGGCTGATACCGGCTTTTTCGTTTTAAAAACTATTTTAACAACTCTAAAATATTTGTATTACTTATAACATCATGACGAGTACCTTTTTGTTTACCTTGCGGCGTATTAGCTTCCATCGAATATGAAATTTCTAAACGTGTTTTTGTACGAGATTTAATTTGAATCCCTTTATCAACATCAAAATAAATTTTACCCTCTGCGATTGAAATAGGTTTCTGGAATGAATATAAAATATTTCCCTGGTTTACTTTCGGCTCACCTGAATATTTAAAATCAATTCCTGCATCAATAACGGCAACACGATTTCCATCCAACTTTTCTACATTCTCCACTCTGTAAGTGTTTGTATAATTAATTTGATAAACCATTAACGGAACAGGCACTTGCTGTATCTGCCAGGTTGAATCTGTATAAACTTCTTTATCAGATAACTTTCTAATTATCTGAGTTAGCAGTGGAGTAAGCACACCGTTAATAATTTCAGAACGGATCGAATTTCTGTCGTTGACAGAAATTGTGTCGCCAACTCCTTTAAGTTCAAGAAATTTGTTCGAGATTTTATCAGCTTTGTAAATTTCTAAAATTTCACCTTTAGTGTTAAATCGAACACTGAATGGATTGTTGTAAAGTGACTGATACTCAGCAAACTGATGTATTGATGCAGAATCCACATCTTTACCGGCTTCAAAATTAAAATTTTGTCCGTTAGCAGATGCTTCAAGTTTTAATGAGTTAATTTTTATCTCAGCTTCGGTCGATCCTTCTTCATCCACATCTTTAACAGTAAAATCAATAAGATAAACAATCTTTTGGTTTACACTTTGTGACATCGCTGAATCCATAGTAATTGTTTGTGTATTGTTTGCGATTGTAGTTAAACGATAAACTGCTTTATCGCCTTTAACAAATTTATATTTTAAAAAGAATGGTTTTCCGGTGTTATCCACTCCATCAGTTTTTAAATCCGTGGAATCGAACGTATATTTTTCTTTGTCCGAGATTTTATTTTCGGGTTCATTTTTCTTTTCGCCGCAGCTAATTAAAATCAAACTAAAAACTAAAAGCACAACAAGATGTTTTAACATTTTTTCCTCTTTAATAAAGTAAATATTTAATTCTTTTCTTCTCAAACTTAATTAAATCCTTTTGCCAGGATGCAATAATCTTTTCAGGTGCAACTTTTTGCAGCAATGCTTTTTTCAAATAACTATTGCCGGCAAGCCTATCAAATCCATCATTAAATTTAATTTTGTTTCCATATAATTTAACCAGAACAAATAATAATTTTGTACTAAATTTTACTGGTTCAAACTTGGTTGGATCAGTAATTTTGATTTTAATTCCATAACAGGTTTGCCCTTTGAACTTGGGGTTTGTTGCCATTCCTTCAATATCATCCGGAATAAATGTTACGGACTGCATTTCAATTCCAGCAAAACTAAAAATCTTTAACTTGTCAATTACATCATCAGGATTTATAAATGGGGCACCAAATTGCAGGAATGGAAAACGAGTTCCTCTGCCTTCGGAAATATTTGTACCTTCCAACAAACAAATTCCCGGATACACTAAAGCTGTTTCAAGCGAGTTAATGTTTGGTGAAGGTGAATTCCAATTTGAATAAAATTGATTTGGAATTTCGCGTTTCCAGTTTTTACACTGAATAACTTTTAGTGAAACATTTTTCCAAGTTGGAACAATTTTTTCTCCAATAAAATAATTTGCAAGCTCGCCAATAGTCATTCCATGCGTTATTGGAATTTGTGCAATACCAACAAACGATGTAAATTTTGGATCAAGCACAGGTCCATCAACATATTTTCCGCCGATTGGATTTGGGCGATCAAGGATGATAACAGGAATGTTATTTTCTCCCGCAGCTTCCAAAACATAATACATTGTGGAAATGTAGGTGTAAAATCTTGCGCCCACATCTTGAATATCAAAAATTAATAAATCAACATCCTTAAGGTTATCTTTTGACGGCTTTCTATCTTTACCATAAAGTGAGATTATAGGAACCTCTTTATAGAGATTATTTTTATAATCAATTTTTTCACCAGCTTCCTCAACTCCTTTTAAACCATGCTCAGGAGTAAAGATTGCATTTACTTTTACATTTTTTTGTTCAAGCAGTGCATCAACTAAATGTTTTCCATTTGATAATAGCGCAGTATGATTACAAACTACACCAATTTTTTTTCCGCTGATTAAGTTTTGATTTTCTGAAAAAAGTAAATCTGCACCGTTAATTATTTGAGCATTAATAGGAATTGAAAAAAGAAAAAGTAAAACAATTGCCATTAAACTAAAGTTGTAACCTGATTTCATTTTAGTTCCTTTGCTATTTCCCAAAAAACAAATGTCAGTCTGTCCGCTGCAGCGGATTGTTGAAGACTGACATTAAAAATAATCTTTTCACACTTCGACAGGCTCAGTGTGACAAAGAAAAATCTATTATTTATACCGGATAATTCTCAATTAATTCTTTGCTTCCAAAGAAAAATGCAATTTCTTTTGCAGCATTCTCATCAGAATCTGAACCGTGAACAGCATTAAACTGCACGCTTCTTGCATAAAGTTTTCTAACTGTTCCTTCAGCAGCTTTTGCAGGATCTGTGGCGCCAATTAGTTTTCTGTAATCCTCAACTGCGTTTTCTTTTTCAAGTGCAATTGGTACGCAGGGTCCGGAGGTCATATATTCAACGAGTTCACCATAAAATGGTTTTTCTTTGTGGATATCATAAAATGCCTTAGCTGCATCAACAGAAAGCTTCATCATTTTTAATGCTTTAATTTTAAATCCTGCTTTGTTAATCATTGCAACGATTTCACCAACGTGGTTATCATTTACAGCATCCGGTTTGATAATCGCTAATGTTTTGTTACTCAAGTATAACTCCTATTTCTTTTTACTTTTTTTCTTATTTGATTTTTTATCGTGTTTTTTAGATTTGTCTGTCTTTTTCTTTTCAGTTTTTTTCTTTGATTTTACTTTTTCAACTTTAACCGGCTTTACAGTTTTTGTTAGTTTTTTTACAGCCGTAACTTTTCTTACAATAGGTTTTTTAGCTTTTAATTTTTCGATTGCTTTTAACATCGTTACACCGATTTCGGCAGGACTTTCAACAACAGTAATTCCAGCTTTTTTCATCGCTGCCATTTTTTCTGCTGCAGTTCCTTTTCCGCCTGAAATTATTGCACCGGCGTGTCCCATTCTTCTTCCGGGAGGTGCAGTTCTTCCGGCAATAAATCCAACAACAGGTTTCTTAACATTTTTTTTGATAAACTCAGCAGCTTCTTCTTCAGCGCTTCCGCCGATTTCGCCTATCATTACTATTCCATCTGTGTCTTTATCATCATTAAACATTTTTATAATATCAATAAACCTGGATCCAATAATTGGATCGCCGCCAATGCCAACACAAGTTGATTGACCAAGTTTAACATCTGATAATTGTTTTACTGCTTCGTAGGTTAATGTACCTGAGCGGGAGACAACACCAATTTTTCCTTTTTGATGAATGAAGCCGGGCATAATTCCAACTTTAGCGATTCCGGGAGAGATAACACCGGGGCAATTTGGTCCCACTAAAACAACATCTTTTCCTTTGATTGAATTATAAACTTTTAACATATCGTTGGTTGGAATTCCTTCGGTGATGCAGATTATATATTTGATTCCAGAGTTAGCGGCTTCTAAAATAGCATCGGCGGCAAAAGCTGGTGGAACAAAGATTACCGATGAATTTGCTTTCTGAAATTTTACCGCTTCTGCTACGGTATTAAATACCGGAACGTTTTGAAATTTTGTTCCGCCTTTACCCGGTGTAACACCTGCAACAACCTTTGTTCCGTATTCAAGCATTTGAGTTGTGTGAAACGAACCCTCGCTGCCGGTAATTCCCTGTACAACAAGGCGAGTATTTTTATCAATAATGATAGCCATAAATAATCCTTTACTAAATTAAATTTTGTGAACAAAAATAGGGAATTTCTGGGATAATGATAAATTTTAAATGTTCAATTGGATGAGGTATGACAAGAAATTGAAAATTTGAGTAAATATTTGCTTGACTAATATACCTTCAAGTGGTAATTTTCTTAGTAATTATCATACAGGTGTTAAATGTTAAGCAACCAGGAACAATCTCAAAAATCAATTAACATAAAAAGCTTAAGTTTGCAGGAAAAGGTTAGTCTTGTGCAGGATATTTGGGATGAAATTTGTGGTTCTCAAGAGAGTACGCCGATTTTGGAAGATCAAAAAAAAGAGATTGATTTAAGATTAAGTAATTATCTACTTAAGCCAAATGATAACAAGAGTTGGAATCTGGTTAGAGAAGAAATCAAATCTAAATTGTGAATTTGAAAATCCTTGTTCGACCAGAAGCTGAGCTTGATATTCTTGAAGCTGCAAAATGGTATGAGAAAAAATTTGACGGTCTTGGAGAAAAATTTTTAGTGAGTTTAAGATTCAGCCCTTAATTCAATTCAACAAAATCCTGAAGCATTTCCAAAAGTTTTTAAAGAGATAAGAAGAATCTTATTAAAAAAGTTTCCCTTTGGATTATTTTACTTAATTGATAAAGATAGAATCATTGTATTTGCTGTATTTCACGCAAGTAGAAATCCAAATCAATGGAAAGAAAGAGCTAGATAACCTTAAATCCAATCAAGTGTATAACTTGTGTTGAACCCATTTGAAATGGTTCTTCTTCACTAAAGATAAATTCGAGTTTTTGATACCACTCTAAAGATTTTACATTTTGTTTCATTACGCCAAGCCAGACTTTACTGAAGTGTTTTTCTCTGGCAATTTTGTAAGACTCTTCTAATAACTTATAGCCTAATCCATACCCTTGATATTCCGGTAAAATATATAATGATGAAACAAAAAACTTTTTCTCAAGATTGTTGTGATATAATTTCATCCAGCCGACTGAGTTTGATTCAACCTCAACCAATATGCCTTTTGTAAAAGGATCATCAAGCATTTCAATTAATCTTTGATCGGAATAGAATTCATTAAAGTAAGTTACGATGTCATCAAGCGGGATAAATGAGTAAGCATCTTTCCAGGTTGTAATTAAGATATTCTTGACAGCAGGGAAGTCTTCTCTTTGCCAGTTGCGCAATTTAATTTCAGTTTGAGATTTCATCCTGAATATGTTTTGCAAACTTAAATATTTTTTCTTCTTCAAACTGTTGCGATAAAATTTGTAAACCAATGGGAAGGTTCTCAGAATTTTTACCAATTGGAATATTCATTCCCGGAATACCCGCAAGGTTTGCTGATGTTGTGTAGATATCGCTCAGGTACATTTCTAATGGGTCATCTGATTTTTCACCAATTTTGAAAGCAGCAGTTGGAGTTGTTGGAGTGATTAGTAAATCAACTTCCAAAAATACTTTATCAAAATCTTTTTTAATTAATCTTCTAACTTTTTGCGCTTTGCGATAGTACGCATCATAATATCCGGAAGATAAAACATACGTGCCGAGCATTATTCTGCGTTTTACTTCTTTGCCAAATCCTTGTGTTCGTGAATTTAGATACATCTCTTTTAAGTTTGAATAATCATTTGCTCTAAAACCGTAACGAGCTCCATCAAATCTTGCAAGGTTTGAAGATGCTTCTGCTGTAGTTAAAATGTAGTAAGTAGCTATTGTGTATTCAGTCATGGGAAGTGAGACTTCTTTAACTTCATAACCTTCAAGTTTCAATTCATCAACTATATTCAAAATTGCTGTTTTAATTTCTTCATCAAGTCCATCTGCAAAATATTCTTTTGGGATTCCGATTTTAAGTTTTGTGTCTTTGGTTAGAGCTGAAGAGTAATCTGGAATTTCTTTTTTGATAGATGTGGAATCATTTAAATCTTTTCCAGAAATAACTTCCATAACAAGAGCCGCATCTTCAACATTTTTTGCAAATGGTCCGATTGAATCAAATGAAGAAGCAAAAGCTGTTAATCCAAAGCGAGAAACTCTTCCATAAGTTGGTTTCAGCCCGAAGATTCCACAAAATGCTGCAGGCTGTCTTATCGATCCGCCAGTATCTGTGCCTAAAGAAACATCGCAAAGGTTTGCTGCTACTGCAACAGCCGAGCCGCCGCTTGATCCACCGGGAACTCTTGTTTTATCTACAGGATTTAAAACATTTCCAAAAGCAGAATTTTCATTTGATGAGCCCATAGCAAATTCATCGCAGTTTGTTTTGCCGATAATGATTGCATCTTCATCAATAAGTTTTTGAACTGCAGTAGCTGTATAAAGTGAAGTAAAATTCTTTAAGATGTTTGAAGAGCAGGTGAGTGGATGATCTTTGTAAGCAAGAACATCTTTAATAGCAATTACCATTCCTGCAAGTTTGCCGCCGCTTTTATTTTTTATTTTTTGCTCAACGTTTTTTGCTGCTTCTATTGCTTCTTCATTAAATACAAAGTTAAAAGCATTAAGATCTTTTTGCTCATCAATATTCTTTAAGAAAGATTTAACATTATCAGCAAGACTAAGCTTACCTGATTTTATAAGTTCCAATTTTTCTTTGTGATTTTTGTAGAAAGTCATTTTGTTTTTAAGGATTCAGATTTTTGTAATTAAAAATAATACATTTAACGCAATTACTGAATTCTAACTTTTAACAAAAATAAAAAAGGCGATCCAAATGAATCGCCTCGATTAAGAATTAATTAGTTACGGTGATTATTATTTTAAAAGAATCATCTTCTTTGAACTCACAAAATCACCAGATTTAATTCTGTAAATGTATACACCGCTTGCAAGTGATGAAGCGTTAAAGTTTACTTCATACTTACCGGCAAGTTTTTCTTCATTAACAAGAGTTGCAACCTCTGCACCAAGTATATCATAAATCTTTAGTGTTACGATATCATCCTGTGCGATTTGATAACGTATTTTTGTACTTGGGTTGAAAGGATTTGGAAAGTTTTGTGTTAATTCATAGGTAGTTGGAATTTCACTGCCAGTAAAGTTTACTTTGTTAAAGTTTTTCTTTGCGAGTGTTGTGTTGTCACTAATGATATTTGCAAGGGTATAGTTTGCATTTCCATTTACATTTGTTACTAATCTTAAGTAATAATCACCGGGGGTTATCCCAAAACAATCTACTTCATAATCTATACTTGCATACTTTTCAAGATTGTTTTTGCTGTAGGTGACATTATCAAATGTACCAACGACTTGGTTTGTGTTTGCTTTTACTAGTTCAACTTTGAAATTGACAGCATCTGTCGATTTAAGAGAAGTATCAGGATTTGACTTTTGAATAGCACTATAAATATTTGTAAAATAAAATTGTGTTTCCGGTGTTAAGACAAAATTTTCTGTTCTAGTATGGGCATTAAGCTCACTTGGAGAAGAGTAAATCAATGTATCCGAGATTTCTAAAAACTTAATTATGCTATCACCAACAAGAATGTCGCCAGTCTCAAAAACAAATTCAATAGCATTAATTGAAGCAGTTCCACTTCTGCCAAATGTAACTATCGTATCATTTTCAGCTACTTTTTCTAATCGCGGATTTTTATCAATTTCCAAAAGGCTGAAATCTGTACTTGTTTTGGTAAAGAAGAACGGGACACTACCCGTATTAAATACCATAGCCGACATATCCTGAAAACTGACTCCATTGGATACCTGTGTTTGAATTCCTGAATGGCTTAAAAGATGATTGCTTCCATAACTACTGTTAATTCTCTTAAACCATTTTGTAATGTGCGAACTTCCTTCATCCCAAGTAATTACTGAATATTCATTGTTAGGAACTACAGCTGAATTATTATTTGTAAAATAAACATCCGTTCCAGTTTTCTGAAAGCTACCCCAATTAGTGCTATTAATATCACCTCTTCTTACAATTACCCGTTTTTGCCATAGGGATGCAGCTGTTTCTTTTGCAAGTCTTTTCTCTGCTACATTTAGAAATGCTCCTGTCCAACTTACTATAGGATGACCATTTGCTGTGCTTATTGATGGATTTGTATTTAAAGTGCTGCCACTGCCATCAGAAATTGTAGTTTGATTTGAATATTGAACTTGATAGTCTCCTGCGATTGGATTTGAAAAACTCAAATCCACTTTTGCAACTCTGATACGACAATTATCTGAGTTTAGTCTCTCTTCATATGCTAGCCAGCATGAGTACATTTCGCCTTGGCTACCATCCAATGGGGGCTTGGTCGAACATATTGTCAAATTTGAAAGCGTATAAGGATAACTATCGATGAAATAATACTGATAATTCCAATCTATAGAATAATTCCAAAGTAATTGGCCTACTTCTACCCAAATGAATGTGCCATCCCTTTGAAAGGCAATCATTATCCATTCAGCACCTAATAATCCAATAACAGGTTGAAAATTAGTCGTTAAGTATGGACAATTTTCAATATCTGAAGGAAGAATCCAAAGAGCAGTTTCCCAAAAATATTCTGGATATCCCTGAGACCAAGGTAGAACTGAAACAGCAATCTCACTTTCACCATTATTATTTATTTGAGCCGCAACGTAGATAGTACTGGATGTTCCCGATATATTATAAAATTCGATAGTTGGATTCTTTGCTGGCGATCCATTAAACAGTGGTCTTCCTTTATTGCCAATGTGCCAGCTTTGCCCATTATTTGTACTGTATTCAATCCATACTTTTTCCAGGCTTGTATATACAGAAAATCGGACACCATAATAATTACTTACAAACTTTCTCTGACTATTGTTCGAATATGCATCTATTTGATTTGATGTCTGAATTTTTTTATATATTGCAAACAAGTTTGTATTCGTATTTGCAATCCTTACTGTGCGCGGATTGTCAAAATTTTCATCTGACCATTTCCAAAATGTATGGTTTTGAGGAGGTAATGATTGTATAGTAATATAATCATCCACATAGCCTGAAAATGTTGTACTTTGAATACCATTTATTAAGTAATTTCCACCACTACCACCACCTTCAGGAAATTGTGCAGCATTTAGATTTACTGTTGCAACACTTCTTATAAGACCAAGTGAGACAGGCCATTTTCCTTGATCATAGGAACCATAAAGTCTTGCATAGTTTGGAGTTAAATCAAGCCTTTCCTGGTATTGTTCAAAAGAAGAAGTGAACATTGCTTTATTGTTTGAGTTTTTTACTGCTTCCATATAGTATCCCCTGTAATTAGTAAGTTCTGTTAGGGATACAGAGGGAACAGTAAGTTCTATTTTTTTTCTATCAGTTGTATTATAGAGTAAAGGATCTTGATCTATTGAAAAAGTAGTTGAAGTTTTTAAAGGATCAAGTGAATAGTCTGTTGAATTATGGTCCCTTTTAACTTTAAGAGTTATGCTTTCAGAGGGAACATTTGAAGTGTTATATAATTCGATTTTTGTTTTTACAACGGGGTTACTTTGGAATACTTGGGAATTTTGAGGCCCCGTTATTCTCGTATCATTTACTTGAAAATAAGCATCATATACAGCAACATTTTGATTTGAAGTATATATATCAGGGATTGAATTATTTAATGAAGATAATACACCCCAAGCCATTGATTGTTTGTGCCAGGGGGACCATTCATAATACCATTTACCTGGTTGAAGTCCATCTGGTGTCAAAGGCCCAACTTCATTGTAAATTTTTGTACCAAGACTTTTATACTCATTCCATAAAGAGTTTAAAAGTCCGGTCGGATTTGTAAAAAGTATGCTGTTTTTCAGACTATTGTAAGACTCAATGTTTATTCGGTCTGGATAGTTAATGGCAAGCTCATCCGCTTTTGACATATCACTTAGCATAAGCCCAACCAATGATCGGGAATCACGCGATAGTTCTGATGTAAAGCCATCTCGAATATCCGGATATGCCAAGCCACTCAAACAAGAAACATTAAACTCAAAAGTAGCAAAGAGTCCAAGTATCCCCAATGTGGCACCACTTATGGTTAAACCCCAAGCAGTTGCTGCACCGGAAAGATCTAAGTGATTTGAAATCCAATCGCCTAAGACTTCATCAAGTCTATTAAATCCATTAAATGGTTGCCCAGCGATTGCTGGGTAAAATCTATTTACGAATCTAAAAACAGTGGCTAATTGATAAAAACCTGTTGCTGATAAAGGTGAATTTGTTTTTCTATAGCCATCTGGACCAGTTGGTAAGCTAAAAGGATTAGTATTATACCATGTATTTATAACTTCGTTAAAAAATAGTAGTACTGGATTCATTTCTGGCCAAGGTTGTCCAGTTTGGGGATTAATACTTGAAGCATCGTAATATGTTGGAGAAGGACCATTAAATAATAAATGAGCATACCCTTTTTCAAAATCCATTTGGGTAATTGTTGGTTCATATTGTGATCTTGCAACCCAGATTTCATTATATATCATATCAGCAATTGTACTATTACTACCGTAATAATGATCCATAATTCCTTCTATAATTCCCTCAAGTTGAGCATTAGGATCCTCGTTGAAACTTTGCGAATTTT
>JAGOXU010000198.1 GCA_018059515.1 Ignavibacterium sp. | reverse complement strand
CTTTTCGCCTGAACACAAGTTTGAAAACCGGGTAGAGGAGGATAAGTCGGATGTAAAGTTACAATTATAAATTAGATAATCTATTCGTCTTCACCGTAAAGATGTGTTGATCTATTTATGCTTAGTTATGAGTTCATACTTTATTAATATCGCTTTACTTACTATTGAGATATAGTATTAATTAATGTTAATAGCGATAATTATTTTGTAAAAATTAATCACGATGCATATCAATCACTTCAATATTTTTATCGTTTAGAAACCAGCGATCATTTACGAAATCATAACTGAAATGAATATTTACAAATTTAATATCTGAAGTTGTTTGTGATGCAATAGCAACATCTGAACCTTGAATAATTTCATTCTCATGTAAACGCACAGGAAGATTAAATTCTGTGTTCTTATTGTTATCTTTTAAACTTGGCAACTTTTCGATAAAGCCGAGCATTTGTGCGTTTGTAATTGTGTAATTCTTTTTTTGGGCGGAGCGAGCATTTGTGTTTGACATCATCAAATTTACATAATTAAATTCAATTTTTTTTTTAATTTGTTGGATGTGAATACATACTTAGGTGTATATACATGTTATAATTGAAGATTGAAAAATATATTCTGTTCATTTAATTCTTTTCAAGTCTGCTTCATGCACTTTTCTCAAACAAGACTTTATCATTGCAATGGCTTCATCTATAATTTCCTTTTTTGTTCTAAAGGCTAATATAGCAATGCGTATTACAAAGCGATTATTGATTATTGATGAGCTTAAAAACACAGAACCATCTACATGAATTTCATCCATAAGCATTCTGTTTTTTTTATCTGAATCTAATTCAAATGGAAACCAAAAATAACTAACAGATAAATCCGGTTCCGGTCCGAGACAAAAACCAAGTTCAGAAATTTTATTTCTAAAATAATGTACTAATAATATTTTTTCTTCAAGACATGCAATGAAAGGTTCTATTCCATGAATTTGTAAAGGCAACCATACACGAAGCCCTCTGAAATGTTTTGTTAACTCAGGTGAAAGATTTGCAGAGCTTTTCAGTAATTCTTCACTATCTCCGTCTTGCATATAATTCGCTGTGTAATAATTTGAATGTAAAACGGCAGCACTATCTTTTACTAAAACAGCACCAACACCATAAGGTAGAAATAATCCTTTATGCGGATCAATAATTATTGAATCCGCTTTTTCAATTCCTTTGAATAATTCCTTCTTTGATGTCATAATAAAAAAGCCACCATAAGCTGCATCCACATGAAACCACATGTGATGTTTTTCTGCAATCGTTGCTATTGCATTTAATGGATCTACTGCACCTGTATCCGTAGTTCCCGCTGACGCTACAATTAAAAAAGGTTGAAGTCCGGATGAAATATCTTTTAGTATAAGTGCTTCTAATGATTCTGTTTTTATTTTATGATTTTCATTTAAAGCCACATAGCGGATAATCACATCTTCCAAACCAATAATTCGCAATGCTTTTTGAGTGGAATGATGCACTTGTTCGCTTAAATAAACTACATTTTTTTTTATGAATTCATTTTTTACTTTATGTTTATCTCTTGCTGCTGTAAAAGCAATTAGTGTAGATATTGAACCGCCGGATGATAAACATCCTGTGGCATTATCCGGAAATAAAAATATTTTTTTTAACCAATTAATTACTTCAAGTTCAATAGTGGCTGCACCTGGTGAAGCATAATGCACACTGGCAAACGGATTAGTAACTGCTGCAATAAAATCTGCAAGAGCGGCAGTAAATACTCCACCACCTGGTATATATCCTAAGTGCTTTCCTGATGCTGCATTGATACCTGTTTCAGCTACTTCTTTTTGATATAGTTTTAGAAGTTCAGAGATTGGTCTTTTTTGATTTGTGATTGCTAAAGAAGTGGGTTCTTTCTCATTATATCCTTTTACATTTTCAAGTCCTTCTATAAATTGATTTGCATATTCTGTCACGCTTGTAATCATTTCCAAACGCTCTGGTTCTGCAATATCAAGTTTCTGACTTAACTCGTTTAATGCATTGAGTTTAATAATTATATCTTCTGAATTCATTGTGATATTTTTTTAAACCGCCAAGGTGTAAAATTGAATTAAAACTTTTGTTAGAAAATTTTAATAACATTCTTTGTTGCTTTAAAATAAGATAAAATATTTAGATTTAAACAACATCTATAAAAGCAACTTATTTATACGGCTTAGGTTCCGCAATTTTATTAATCATTCCATTAAATATTAATTTGTGAAACGGAAAAACTGCATACCAATATAATCGTCCCCATAAACCTAAAGGTCTAAGGGTTGCAGTTTGAGTAAGTATATCATTTTCATCAATTTTAAATTCTAACCAAGCCTCGCCGGGCAATTTCATTTCTGCAAACAAGAGCAACCGTTTTTCTTTTTTATTTGCTATAAGCACACGCCAAAAATCAAGCGTATCATTTGAAAATATTTCGGTGTCGTTTATTCTTCCTCTTCTCAAACCAACACCTCCTGCGAACTGATCTAAATACCCTCTTACTTTCCATAACCAGTTGTTATAATACCAACCTCTTTTTCCACCAATAGCCCATATTTTTTCGAGTGATGTTGCGCTGTTTTCCAACTTAACAGAACGTATTTCTTTAAAACAACCATGCACCGGAACTTCAATTAATTTGGTTGAGCCTTCACGAAATATATTATTTGTTTGAAAATCATTCCAGCTTAAAAACACTTGTGTTTGTTCTATCTTGTCAAAGGCTAGTTTAATTGAGTCGTAATAATTCAGTGGTTGAATGTTAAGCATTACTGCTAAATTATTAGGTTGGCAAATTACTTCAATTTTCATACTGTTTACCAAATTCGTTGCAAGTGCATAAGAGGTAGAAGTTACAAAGTATAACCAGTATGAAGATATTTTTGGTGTCATCACCGGAACGATAAATATTTTTCTTTTTAGCCCTCTTATTTTAGCAAATCGCAAAAGCATTTCTTTATAACTTAAAATATCCGGACCACCAATATCATAGCTCTTATTATAAGTTTCAGTGTTACCAATTACACCAACTAAAAACTCAACTACATTTCGAATTGATATAGGTTGACATTTTGTTTTTAACCATCGGGGCGCAATCATCATTGGTAATTTTTCTACCAAATCCCGAATGATTTCAAACGAAGCACTTCCGGACCCCACAATTATTCCTGCTTTTAGAGTAGTGAGTGCAAACGTGGAGTTTGATAAAATGCTTTCAACATTTTTTCTGGAAGTCAAATGCTTAGATAACTCATCAGCATTACTTATTCCACTTAGATAAATTACTTGTTTGACATTTGTTTGTGCAATGCGATTTTTAAAATTTGTTGCACATTTTTCTTCCATAGTTTCAAAGTCACCACTTTGTGTTGACATGGAATGAATGAGATAATATGCTACATCAATATCAATTGGAATATGCTGTAAAGTTTCTTCTTTTAAAAAATCGGTTTCAATAACTGAAAGCTTAGAGGTAGAATATTTCTCATAATCAAATTTATTTTTATTTCTCACGCAACAGATTACTTCATTTCCGTTTTTCAATAAAACCGGCAATAGGTGTTGTGCAATATATCCGGTTACTCCCGTAAGTAATATTTTCATAGAATAAATTTGCCTGTAGCAACAGGGGATGTAAAAAATAAATTATAACATGTGTTATGTAAAATGTAATTTGATTATGATACTGTGTTTCAAATTACATAACAGTTAGATAAACCATAATCTGATAGCAATTGTTTTTATTTTTAGAAAAAGAATGCTTCTTAAAATAAACAAATATTATTGCAAGAAGGCATATCCAATTCCAAAGGAGTACCATATTTTATTATTGTAAATCCAATCATTAGCATATCCACTTGCATAATCTTTTCCTAATACAAAACCCAAAGAAAGTCTATTGGTTTGAACTATTAAACCGGTAGCCCAAGTCCACCCCGGAGTAATACCTGATTTAAAATCTGCAGCACCGGTATTGGTAGTAGTATTTTCATTTACATTGATAAAAGAAAGCCCAAGAACCAAAGGAATGGTTAAATAAGTAGGGCTATATTTTGATATTCTTTTTCTAATTCCACCATAAGCACCAATTGTTACATCCGTTGTCATTTGGTATTTTATATCACCCTCCCCGGGTCTTATCTTAAATGGAAGCGTTAGTTGCCCTGCTGTTATTTGATAGTTTCTTGGATTTTTAAAGCTCACGGAATAAAGTGGTTTTTTATCAATCTTTTCAAACTCTTCTTTTGAAATGCAAAGCATTTTATCATTCATATTTGTAATAGGAAATCTCACAGGATTCTCTACGTCAGTTAATTTATACGATCGTTCACCACTACTCTGTTTACCATCCAAAAAATTAGGATAAGTAAGCACGATATAAATGATATTATCTATACTCACTTCATCCCAATCGGTGTTTACAAGGAAGCCTGTGATTGAATAATAAATAGTATCCTTAAAAATTTCGTAGCGATTATTTATTTCATAAAAGTTTGCCCTTCCTTGTAGTTCGTAATAATTCTTTCTTTCAAAATCATGTACTTGTTCTTGCCCATATCCATTAACAGAAACTAAGAATGTTATAAGTATTAAGTGTAAAGGTTTCATGTCTTTGTATTAGTTTATTTTATAAAAAAAATCAACACTCTCAACTTACCGATTTATTCGGAGTCAGTAAAGCAAAAACCAAATTAAGAAAAATATTTTGTGGATTCAATTTGAATTTTCTAACGAAAAAATAATTTCAAATTGTTTTTTTATGAAATCAATAAAAGAATCATTGATTCTGAATTAGAGGAAGGAATTAGATAAGGGGAGTATGGCAATAGAGTAATTTGATTATCGTCAACATCTCTAAATGATATTAGAGATGTTGATGAAAAATCAATTTTGATAAGAATTTATTCAACGATAAACTTTCCTTTCATTGTAGCCCAATGTCCTGGGAAAGTACATAAGAAATCATACTCGCCTTTTGCCGGAGCCTTAAAAGTAATCGAGGTAGTTCCACCACCACCGATTTGCTCTGTATGGGCAATTATTTGGCTGCCGTCAGTTGGAATGTAATGATTGTCTTTGGCTTTAATTGCTTCGTTAGCAAAATCAGGAATCTTTGTTCCTTGTGTCAATAGTACAAAATTATGTCCCATTGTTTCAACTGGCATTACGCCTGTGTGGTGTAATGTTAAAACTACTGTTTGACCTTCTGATACTCTGATTTCTGACTTGTCATATTTCATTTTATCGTCAGCATTCAGTGTAATTCTCACTGTATCTGATTTAGGTGTTTCCTGCTTTTCAGTAATAACAGGTTCATCGCTTTTAGTTTCTGTTTTTTCTTTAGATGTGCAAGAAAAAAGGAATGTACCGCAAATAGTAAGCACTAATAATGTGGATTTGATTTTGATATTTTTCATTTTATAAAATTTTCTGCAAAGATAATAGATGTTTCGTCAACCATTAAAATATGAAAGATATATCCTAATAATAAATAGCATTTGCAATAGAATTTTATAAGATTTGGAATTTTATTTTGAAATTTTTTAAAAGGTGGAATAAAAAGATAAATGGTATATGGTACTGAAAATTATTTATAGCTTGAATTTAATTTCCAAAAGCTGATTTCGGGAGGCCCTGCAAGGAAATTGGAAGATGCTTCTATAAAATTTTGCAGGTGTTCTGTTTTCATGTGTTCGGTTTTATAGTAGTCTTCATTATCCCATTGTTCAGAAAGCAGGATATTAGAATTATCATTAGGATCCACATACATATTTATCTGTATGAAGTGGTCTTCTTTCTCAACTTCACTGATAAGTGTATTTAATGCAGAAACTGCTTCTACGTTTTTGTTTTGTTGAGTTTTATACTTTACAAGTACAAATATATTTTCTTCGGATTCTGAATTATTACAACTCCATAAAGCAGTTATGCTTATTAAGAAAATAAAATAATAGCATTTCATGATTTAATATTTTAAAGGTGAATAATTTGCCTTATAATTTTCAGCTGCTATGCTTTTTGAATAAGGCAACTCGAATGTTTGCTAAAGGTATTAATCTATACTTTCATTTCTTTTTTCTATCGGTGTGTAGCTTGTTTATGTGTTATTAGATTTTGACAGGATTGCAACTGGGTAAGGAGGTTTTGACCGAACATGAATATTCCATTAATTACACACGAAGCACTCACGAATGCTATTAAAAAAAATTACGAGTAAAACTGCTTTTGAAATATGATATGCTGCAATTTGGGTAAATGCTTTTAAAGCCAGTTTAGCTATCCGTCAATTTTGTACAATCTATAAAAAGAAAGTCCTTTACGAGATTTGGCTACTGTTCCATTATCAATAAATGTCCACACGTTGTGAAACTTATCATTAGAGTTATCATCCTTTAATAGCACCTTTTTACCCTCTAAAATCCAATTACCAGTAATGTTAGTTTCTTCTCCCGGAATTGAGAAATCCTGGTAATAAAA
>JAGOXU010000197.1 GCA_018059515.1 Ignavibacterium sp. | reverse complement strand
GATCTTGCTTTTGTTTTTACAGGAAAATTGTCACCAAAACATAGGTTGTGAGCTTTAGAATCCTGCTCTTCACTGCCGTCTTTTGTTAGATAGGTTGATACAATTCCTTCACCCTTTAAACCGGAACGATATTCGTTTCCTTTATCATCTTTAAGTGTAATGCTCATTGTATATTCAGCACCCATTTGAATGCTCTTATCAGATATGTTTTCAATTGTAATATCTGCTACTAAAAATTTATTTCCGCTTTTTGTATCAGGGTCCTTAAACTCTATGAGCCGGTGCAGTTTTATTGTAACCTCATTGTTTTTTACTTCGGATATAACTGCATTTTTCTTTTGGGAAAAACTTATTGAAACGATTGTGCTAATCAGTAGAAGTGTTATTAAGTATGTTTTCATAAAAATCTTTTTTATTGCTTGTGTATGTTTAAAAATTATTCATCTAAAATTCAATTTATATAATTAGTTCTGCAAACAATTATAACAATTATCATTCCTAAACTTAGTGCTAATTTATTGATTGAAACAGCCAAATACTAAATACATTTACTTTTTGTGTGTGATGTGGTGGGCAAAACTGTCTAAAATAAAATATAAAAATGCTTCGTTCTTAACGAACTTTTACAATTTTTCGTTTCACATTAGCTCTACCAATATTCCTTCCCTCGGGAACTACTTTTGATTTAGTTTTGAATATGCCCAGTAGTAACAACGTGTTGGTAACTAAAGACTTACTTAAAAAAGCAAGCCCCCTCGGGGACGAAAGGTTGGTTGTCTATTAGAACAAATATTTTTTTTGTTCTTAAAAACCATCGTAACTAAATTGCGCGCAATATTTTCTAAAAGGATAGATTGTGGAACGAACAGGAACAATGCGAAAACTAAAATCTGGTTTTCAGCATTCATTCTGGGTTGCAAATGGAATGGAGCTATTTGAGAGATTAGCTTATTACGGACAGGCAACTATCCTAAGTGTATTCCTTCGCGATCATCTTAAGTTTGATGAAGTGCAAGCGGGGCAGCTTTCCTCGATCTTTGGTGGATTGATTTATTTTCTTCCAATCTTTACCGGTGCGCTTGCAGACAAATTTGGATTTAAGAAAGCTTTTTCATTTGCATTTTTTGTTCTTGCGATAGGCTATTTTTTAATCGGTTCAACCGGAATGGCAGCATTTTCCGGATGGTATTCCGATACAAATCTTTTCTTAGTCCTTTCGATAATATTGATCTTTACTGCAATCGGGGGCTCTTTCGTCAAACCAAGTGTACTTGGAACGGTTGCACTAACCACAACACCTGAAACAAAATCACTTGGCTATGCCATTTATTATTGGCTTGTAAACATTGGCGCAGCTATTGGACCATTGTTGGCTTACTTTGTTAGAGACTCATTCGGAATTGAATTTGTTTATTTAGTCTCCGCCGCAAGTTGTACATTAATGTTTTTCACAACGCTATTTATCTTTAAAGAACCCGCGGCAAAGGCTGTTGAAAAACGAGATGACATTTTTGTGGTTGCTAAAAACCTAATCACAGTTGTTAAAAATATTAAGTTCATGTTTTTCCTTATGCTATTTGCTCTTTACTGGATTGTGTTTTGGGAATTTTTTATTGTTATTCCATTTTATGTTTCAGATTATATCTCACCTGATGCTCCGATCGAGTTGATACTTTCTGTTGGTGCCTGGACAATTATACTATTACAAATTCCTATCAACAGATTTACAAGAAACATTCCGACTCCAACTGCAATTATGATAGGATTTGTATTTGCTGCTTTAAGCTGGTTCCTTTTATACTTTTCGCAGATAGCCGGAATTACAGTTGGCATCGGATTAATTATTGCGACAATATTTATTTTTTCTGTTGGCGAACAAACACAAGCACCAAGATTTTATGAATATCTTGCAGATCTTGCGCCTAAAGGGCAAGCGGCATTATTTCAGGGGTTTGCTTTTCTTCCAATTGCAATTGCATGGTTGGTTGGCGGAACTTTCGGCGGATGGCTTTATCAAACATTTGCAACAACAAATAATAAACCGGAAATGGTTTTTCTTGTAATAGGATTAGTAGGCGTTCTCGGCGCTATTCTGATGTGGGTTTACAACAAATTCTTAAATGTAAAAGAAGTTTAATTCTTTCTTTGATTTTTAGAGTTTTGGTGATTTTGTGTCGATATCTTTTACCACAAAATCCCGGAACACAAAAGAATTTTTATTTTTATATCACAACTTACCCTGAATCCTTTTCTTAAATTGCTTATCAAACTAAACAGAAAAATCAAGGCTTATGGCAACAGAACAAATTTTATTATACATACTTATTGCTCTTATTATCTATTATGTTGGTAAAAAGGTTTATTTAATTAAATCTATAAAACAATATTCACCAGTTGATGCTTCAACAAAAGTAAAGAAAGAGCGTAATGTTGTTTTTCTTGATGTGCGAACCGATAAAGAAAGAAAACAAAGTTCTATAAAAGGTTCATATCACATTCCTGTTACAAGCATTAAAGACAGGGAACAGGAATTAAAAAAGTTTAAGGATGCAGAAATTATCTGTTACTGCCAGACCGGAAGCCGAAGTTTAACAGCGGCATCTAAACTAAAAAAATTAGGATTTAACGCTAGTAATTTAAGCGGAGGAATGATTCGTTGGAATTCATCAGGTTTGAGATAATTTGGAAATGGACTAAGCGCATTTTACCAGTTGTTGGTGGTGCGGTAGCCGGATATGCATATTACTATTACATTGGATGTGATCGAGGATGTCCGATTACCGGCAATCCATTTATTAGCACTGCGTATGGCGCTTTTGCAGGATTTCTTTTTATTGATTGGAAATCCTTATTTAATAAAAATAAAAAAGAGGAAATAAAATAATGCAATACGGTTTTAAAAAAACTACTGGTTATACTTTTGAACAAGCAATTGAAAAAGTAACCGAAGAACTTAAAAAAGAAGGCTTTGGTGTGCTTACAACAATTGATGTAAAAGAAACGTTAAAGAAAAAGATTGATGTAGATTTTAAGAAGTACACAATACTTGGCGCGTGCAATCCAAAGCTTGCACACAGTGCTTTACAAGTTGAAGAAGAACTAGGTTTACTGCTTCCGTGCAACTTAATCGTTTATGAAAAAGATAACAAAACAGTTGTGTCTGTATTCGATCCAAACATCATGGCTCACATAATTGATAATCCGGATATGAAAGCAGTTGCAGAAGAAGTAAAAAGTAAATTAGAAAAAGTTTTAGCGGCTGTTTAGCAGTCATTCTCGTGAAAGCGGGAATCTACTACATAAATTATATAAATAGATTCCGCAGCAATCCGCCACTGCGAACGGAATGACAGATTAAAATGAAAATAAAGAATCATAAGAAAGGTAAATTAAATGACAGAGCAATTAACAAAAGAAACTTTTTTAACTAAAGTTTTTGATTACGAAAAAAACCAGGATTGGAAATTTAACGGCGAACTTCCTGCAATTATAGATTTCTGGGCTCCTTGGTGCGGACCTTGCAGAATGGTTGGACCCGTTCTTGAAGAATTATCAGAAGAGTACAAAGGAAAAGTAAACATTTATAAAGTTAACACAGATGAAGAGCAGGAACTTGGTTCCGTTTTTGGAATCAGAAGCATTCCATCTATACTTTTTGTTCCAACTACAGGACAGCCAAAAATGGCAGTCGGCGCACTTCCAAAAGAATCAATAAAAGAAGCCATAGAAAAAGAATTATTAGTTTCTGTTTCTTAATTTTTCATAAGCCTCAATTGAATTAACGCATCCTGGTAACGGGATGCGTTTTTTCTTTTAAATGTTCCAAAGCTTCAAGGTTCTGGATTCCTCAGACAACCTAAAAAGGTTGCAAATATTTTTATCAATAAGTAATATTTTTCTGCCATTATCACCGAAATAATATTTATTTCTTGGATTATTAACTTTTAATTGACTTTTTAATCATTATCAACAAGAATTGTTGCGGTATAGTTTTTGAAAAATCAAATAAAATTATAAATTCTTACGGATAACTAATTAATAAATATGAAAATACATCTAAGGAAAGTTTTATGAAAAAAATCATACTCTTATCAGTTCTGGTTTCTCTGATAATAGCCGGATGCTCTTCTGCACCCGAAATTATTCAGGACACAAAACAACTTAATTATCTGTCTAATGGAATATGGCTCGGCGTTTTACCGTGTGAAGATTGTGATGAAATTGATTTCCAATTGAACTTAAAAAATGATTTTACATTTGTACAAAAATTTGTTTACAAAGGTAAAAGTGATGAACTTATTATCGATGAAGGCAATTGGAGTTTTGTTTCAGACTCAATCATTCATGTTGATGGCTACGAAGCCTCAAATCTATTTTTGATTGATGGGAAAAATCTTGTTCTGCTTGATGAAGATGAAAACATAAAACAATCTTCTTCTGGCAAAAAATATCTTTTGCATAAAGACCCAACGACTGTAAAAGATATGGGAGTAGTTGAAGAGGTAAAAGATATTAAACCTGTTAAAGAACAAGTAGAGCTTAACGCACAACATTATCAGGATAAATTTGTAGCAGGTGTTGATTTTATTGCAAGGGGCAATGAACCCAACTGGACACTTGAAATTGATCTTGAAAAATCAATGAAGTTTGAAACAACTGATAATATAAAAATTACAACCCCTGCTGTTCAAGGAATTAAAGCACAGGATTCCGATGTTACTTTGTATCGAGCAAAATCTGAAAATGGTGAGCTTGTTGTTACTGTTATAAGAGACAATTGCGAGGATAACATGTCTGGTGAAAAACTTCCGTACAAAGTTAGAGTAGAATACAAAGGATCAAAAGATGCTAACTATACAACTTATGATGGATGCGGAAATTATTTATTCGATAACCGTTTGTACGATATTTATGTAATGGAAGAAATGACTGGCATCAACTTTAAGAAGGAAAAACTTATGAAAGGCATGCCGCAATTTGAATTTAATTTAACCGAAATGCGCTTTAGCGGACACGCAGGATGCAACACTATTGGCGGCAGTATAGATGTAGTTGGCAACAAAATAACTTTCGGTGCCTTAATGGGTACCTTGATGGCTTGCCCGAATATGAAGGTTGAAAAAGCTGTTATAGATGCGCTCAATCAAAAAACAGTTACATACAGTATTGATAAAATGAAGCTTACACTTGTTAGCGGCAAAACTAAAATGGTTTTAAAGAAAGTTGATTAGTATAGTTTAGAGATTGAATAATTAAAATATTTTAAGATTATTTTTTAAAAGGGATACGATTAATCGTATCCCTTTTTTATTTGCTTCAAACGATAAGCGCACTTAATTCCTTTTTTGTGAACATGACAAGTTTAATTTAATCGACAACATAACCATTCCGATTTAATAATTGGTTTATTATTCGCAATCGATTATCGGCATCTTAATTGTTGCTCATCAAAAAAAGACAGGTGAGAACATGCAACCACACAAAATAATTTTATTGATTTTTTCGTCCATCATTCCCTTACTACTTACAAATTGTTCACCTTCACAAAACGCAATTCTTAACTTAAAACCTCAAACAGAAAACAGTGAATGGTATAGGGGCAAAGAGATTGCTACTCTTGATAACGATTCAATTGTTATTACAATTTCATTTGATAAAGTATTTAATAATGATTACATGTTTGATGTTGATATCATAAACCATTCAGATAAAAAAATGCTGGTTGAGCCGGAGAAGTTTAGTTATAAAATGATTAGCGGTTCGATTAAGAAAGGTAAAACCGCTGCAGATGTAACAGCAAAGGATCCCGAAAAAATTATACTTGAATTACAAAAGCTTCAGTTGATTCATCAAAATAATATGGAAACTCAGGCAATGGTTTATTCACTGGGATATTTTTTGCAGTTTGCCGGACAGACAAAAGCATTAGTTACTAATGATGTTGAATTGTCTCAGCAAATTGATCATCAAACTCAGCGAATGAAAGAAGATGAATTGATTGATGATATCCAAAATAATAATATTAGCAATTCACTTGATAACTCATCTTACATTTGGGAAATGCTGGCACTTAGAAAAACAACACTATACCCGAATGAAAGTATTTCTGGAAAGGTGTTTTTTCCTGTTAATGAATTAGCAAAGACTCTTGAGTTTACATTTCCTATCGGTGAGCAATCTGTTAAGATTTTATTTAATCAGGATGTTATTCCGCTTTATAAAAAGTATGTTGATCCAAATTTGTATTATTAACTCAACTTAACCAAGCGGCAGAAAAACCTCCAAGGTTTTAAGATTTCTACTTCTAAAATAGTGATTTTAGCAAAGCATTTTATTTGAAACCTTGAAGGTTTCAAATTTCACGTAGGTTGTCTTATTAATCCAAGCCTTGGGGGGCTTGGCTTAATTATAAAACCATCTTTACAAATTCACTTTTTTTAAGTTTTTCAAAAATAATATCCCGTATAACTACTGAAGTAACATAAACTTTTAAGCTAACACTAAAATAATTTCCCTTTGAGCTAACATTGGATGGCGCAATTTTATAATCCATTCCTGCAACAG
>JAGOXU010000196.1 GCA_018059515.1 Ignavibacterium sp. | reverse complement strand
TTGTGTAATCTCTTCCGCCATCTTCCAATTTGCAATTTTGCTTTTTGTAAGCTTTAATTTTTTGCTAATCCTTGCAACGTGCGTATCAACAGGTATAACAAGTTTAGATGCAGGAATTTCATTCCATAATCCAAAATCAAGTTCATCTTTCCTTACCATCCAACGCAAAAACAAATTCGTTCGCTTACAAGAGCTTCCCTTTTCCGGTAAAGGAAACATAAATTTTATGCCACCGCTTATTTCACCAAATGTTTCTAAAAACGAGTTTAAGAAATGAATTGAGAAGTTTGAAATGCCGTTTTTTACATTGTAATCAGAAATATTGTAAGCTTGTAAAAATATTTGCTTGATTGATTTATGCTTTTTTATTTCTTTACTCAACACCACAAATAATTTTATAATATCATCTTCGGTGTAAAATCTATGTTTGATTCCATTTAACATTGCTGCGTTTTTTTTAACAGAAAAGTTTTTTACAAACAGATAAGGCTTTCCATTAAAGATTTGAATAAAATTTTTAATAGTATTTTCAATCTGTTTAACATTTCCGTACGCAAAGATAGAAGATATCAATCCAACTAATTCAATATCTCTTTCATCTTTAAACAAATGTAAAAACTGTAACGGATCAGGCTCAAGTTTTGTTCTATCAAAAGAGTAGTAGTGATAATCAAGTTTTTGTTTGAGATTCATTCCGATTAAAAATTGTTGCACTAAAATAATACTTAATTACTACCCTAAAACACTCAAAAAGTAGTTTGAAAACAATTTTGTAAAAAATTAGAATAGCCGGTGAAACCCAATCAACCAATCACGGGAGGTTCTTATGTTATTCTTTACAAAATTTTTTGCAATACTTTTACTATCAGTTCCCTTGTTTGCAAACGGAATATTGAAAGGAAAAGTTACAGACAAAGCAACCGGCGAAGCACTAATCGGAGCCAATGTTGTTATTGTTAATCAACAATGGGGTGCAGCTACGGATATTAATGGTTATTATGAAATCAAAAATATTCCAGCAGGCACTTATTCAATTAAAGCAACCTATGTTGGATATGAACCATTTGAGAAAAAGGAGGTTGTCATCAAAAATTTTCAAGTTGTTGAATTGAACTTTGAATTAGAGACTAATTTTACTGTGGCGGAATGCATCGTAGTTTCTGAAAGACCTTTGATGAAAATATCATCTACAAATACTTGCAGAATTGTTGATAACAATAATTCTCAAATTTATGTTAGAGGTGGTCGAGGCTCGGAAGTTCTATTTTTTATAGATGGTTCTGCCCCAAACTTCAATACAGAAGAATACTCAAAGATAGATGAAAATATTTTTAAAGATGTTTTTAAAAATCCACTTTCAACTTTTTCTATTGATGTTGACTATGCATCTTACAGCAATGCAAGAAGATATTTGTTAGATGGATTTCTTCCGCCTAAAGATGCGGTGCGCGTTGAGGAGTTTATAAATTATTTTCAGTATGATTATCCAAAACCAACTGGCAACGATCCTTTAGAAATTTATACAGAAGTTTCTAAATGCCCATGGAATGATGAAAACTTATTGGTCCACATCGGAATAAAAGGTAAAGAGTTAGAAGTTAAAGATCAAAAAAGATCCAACTTAGTTTTTCTTATTGATGTTTCAGGTTCTATGGATGAGCCGGATAAACTTCCTTTGCTTGTTAATGCATTTAAAATATTTACTGAACAATTACGTGATGACGATGTAGTTTCAATTGTTGTCTATGCAGGTTCTAGCGGATTGGTACTTGCACCAACAACGGGTAAAGACAAAATAAAAATTATTAACGTGCTTGATAAATTAGAAGCAGGCGGTTCAACTGCTGGCGGCGAAGGTATGAAGCTTGCATATAAAATTGCCGAAGAATATTTTATCAGCGATGGAAACAATCGTGTTATCTGGGCAACTGACGGAGATTTTAATGTAGGTGTTTCAAACACAGGCGACTTGGTGAGATTTCTTGAAGACAAAAAGGAAAAAGGAATCTTTTTAACTGTACTTGGTTTTGGAACCAGAAACATAAAAGATAACCGCCTTGAACAATTAGCAGATAAAGGAAATGGACATTACGCTTACATCGATAATTTGCTTGAAGCTAAAAAAGTTTTAGTTGATGAAATTGGTTCTACACTTTACACAATTGCTAAAGATGTTAAAATTCAAGTTGAATTCAATCCTGCAAAAGTTAAAGAATATAGATTAGTCGGATATGAAAACAGATTATTAAATGCTGAAGATTTTGAAAACGATAAAAAAGATGCGGGCGAAATTGGTTCCGGACATTCGGTAACAGCACTTTATGAGATTGTTCTGCAGGATGATGATGATGTTTCCGATTCAAATCTTCGATATCAAGTTGTATCACTAAAAGATTCTAAAAGTTACAATAAGGAAATTGGAAATATTAAAGTAAGATATAAATTGCCTGATGAGGATGAGAGTAATCTTATAACAAAAGTTTTATCAGCAGATGTTAAAGAGATTGCTCAAACGTCAGATAATTTTAGATTTGCGTCTTCTGTTGCAATGTTTGCCATGTTACTTAGAGATTCAGAGTTTAAAGGTGATACTGATTCTGAGTTAATTCTTAATCTTGCAAACAAAAGCCGTGGTATTGATAAAACAGGTTATCGATCTGAATTTATAAAGTTAGTTGAGCTTTTAGAAAATCTTGAGGTGTATGCGGGAACGGTTGGAAGATAATTTTATATTTTAATAATTATGCTTGTAAGAGTAAAACCTTCGAGGTTTCCGAAACTTCGAAGGTTTATTAATTAAATATCAGCATTTAGAATCAAAAATTATTTGAGTAGCAGCATTTTCCGCGTCTGTTCAAAATTTCCAGCGGAAATTTTATACAGGTACAATCCACTTGGTAAAGACGCTGCATGCAATGTCTCTACAGCAGAAAAATTTACTTCGTGCACTCCAGCCGGCATTTCTTTATTAACTAAAGTTACAACTTCAGCACCTAATGCATCATAAACTTTTATTGTTACGAAAGTAGATTGTGGAATTTGATACTCAATTGTTGTACTTGGATTAAATGGATTTGGATAGTTTTGTGATAATCTAAAATCATTTGCAAAAATAAAATTAACATCTACTTCGTTTGAATATTCATAACTTCCATCATAATCAATCTGCTTTAATCGATATGAATAATTACCAGATTGAATTGGTTCATCCACAAAACTATAATTTGTAAACTCTGTTGTAGTTCCCTTTCCATTAACAAATCCAATCGTTCTCCAATCAAAGCGGGGCGTAGTCAAAGACGAAGCTCGCTGTATTTCAAAACCCTGATTATTCAGTTCACTTGCAGTCTGCCAATTTAAATTTACTTTTCCATTATTTACATTCACAGCAAAACTATTTAACTCAACGGGAATTGAAGAAGCCGAATCATTTACAATTGCTGTCCAAACGCTCAGTGCATTTCCATCTAATCTCATCCAAATAGGATAAACCATTTTATTTAATGCTGCGATGTTTGTGTAATCACCAAAGAATACACCCGAGTTAGGATTAAACGAAGATTGACTTACTTTAAAATTTATAAAAGTTTCACCACCATCAGTTGAGCGCGCCATATAAACATCAGTTAAATTATTTGATGTGTTTCTTCGATCATAAAACACAAAGTATAAAATTCCTGTTGTTTGATCGATCGTCATCCACGTAAAAAACTGATGTCTTGTTGTATTATCATCATTTACTTTTTTTACTGCACTCCAAGTGTTTCCTCCATCTGTGGATTTTGAAAGAAAAATATCTGTGTTCCCTGTTCCATTTCTTTGATCAGACCAATTAATATAAATGTTCCCTCTAAACAGCGATTGACTTGTATCGCAGGCAGTAATTGGTAAACCGTTAGCTCTGGAAATTCCGGGAATACTGTAATCCCAACCACCGGGAATTGTTGAAACGAAAACATCAGCACCCCAAGTTGTTCCTCCGTTTGTTGATTTATCAAACACCAAACCTAACGGACCAGCCCAGCTAACATAAACTTCGCCATTTGGTCCAACACACGGAACAGCTCCTTCAACAGTATTATCTTCATCAATGCAATTTCCACTTACATCGCTAATTGTAATTGCAGTACTCCATGTTAAACCTTTATCGGTTGAACGAGAAAATTTTATACGTGATGAATCACTAACAACACCGCTCCCATAATCGTCAAACTCCGTCCATGTTGTATAAATATTTCCTTTGTAAGGCTGGCTATGCATATCAACACCAAGCCATTCTTTATCCTGATTTTTAGGATTTAAAAACCCAATTCCAGCACCATCATTCCAGGTTAAACCGTTATTTGTAGAACGTTGAACAACAATTCTATCAATCCAATATCCGTTTAAAGGTGGATTAGAAAGATGACCGAAATACAAATAACCTAACTCATCGTAAACAACGCAGGGGTCGCCCCAAACTCCATAAGAACTTGAAGATAAAAAACTTGTAGTCCATGTTAATCCGGCATCGGTCGATCTAAAAAAATGATCGATGTTCGCTCCGGCAGAAATAAAATTTGGATTAGTTGGATTGATTGCAATAGAGACTTCTTCCGGCTGACTTGCGCTTGGTCCATCAACTCTAACATTTAAATATTGTGCAGATGTTAGTGCAGTGATAATTATAGTTAATAAAACGATTAGTAATAATTTTTGCATTTTAAACTCAATTTATTTGATTTACACCTCTAAAGTTAAAATCATTTTATAATAAACAAACACTTTCTTAAAGTATTTTTTCAATTGTTGATGATTAAAATTTTTCAAGTCAATCTATATCGCTAATTTTGATAATCAAAATTAAACGAAAAGAGATTGGAATGATTAAAAATACTAAGCTAAAAATTGTTATTGAATATTGTATAATTGCCTTTGGCGCCGCAATTATGGCAATTGGAATTGGAATTTTTCTTGTTGATGCTAAAGTTGTGCCCGGCGGAGTTAGCGGGCTTTCAATGAGTGTGCATTACTTAACCGGCTTACCGGTAGGTTTAATGATATGGGTGTTTAACATTCCACTTTATATATGGGGTGTAAAGGAACTTGGTAAAGAATTTGGAGTTAGAACTTTTTTTGGTTTTACTCTTAACTCTTTTTTTATAGATTTTTTTAGAGGTGATATACCCGGATTTAATTTCATAAGATTACAAGATACATCAACAATAAAAAATCTGCAGCAAAATGATTTTATGTTTTTGATTTTAATTGGCGCAGCACTGCTTGGAATTGGATTGGGAATTATTTTCAAATTTAAAGGCACAACAGCAGGCTCAGATATTGTTGCTGCAATAATGCATAAAAGATTTGGGACTAAACCCGGAATGGCAATTATGATGACAGATTTTTTTGTAATTATGCTTGCCGGTTTTATAATCGAATTTAAAGATTTAGCAGGCGATCGTTCAGCAGTTACACTTACTTTTTATGCTTTGTTTCTTCTGTTTATATCAAGCCGATTGGTTGATGTGATTATCGATGGATTTGATTATGCTCGCTCTGTAAATATTATTTCGGATAAAAATGATGAAATAGCAAAAGCTATTATGGATGATCTAAGCCGCGGCGCAACAGCATTAAAAGCACGCGGTCTTTACAGAAATCTTGATCGTGAAGTTTTAACAACCGTTGTAACTCTAAAAGAATTATCAAAGCTATTAGCCATAATTAAAAAAGTTGATTCAAAAGCTTTTGTAACGGTTAGCAATGTTCACGAAGTAATGGGTGAAGGCTTTAGGAGAAGAATTTGATTCAGAGTTAGAATGCTATCGTGATATAATTCACAACAAGTTGTATCTAAAAAAATAATCCTTATCATGGCATTAAAAAAATAAATAATGGAACATTAAACAAATGCAAGAATTACTTAACTACACAATTTTTGGTAATACAATATTAAAATATTTAATTGCTTTTGGCAGTCTTTTCATAGGGATGCTAATTGTTTTCATATTTAAAAAATACATTTTAAGCCGATTAAAAAAATGGTCAGATAAAACAGACACAAATCTGGATGACCTGCTTGTTAAGGCAATTGAAAAATCTTTAATCCCAATTATCTACTTTGGAATTTTTTACGCAGCAATTCATACCTTAAAACTTTCTGATGATTTTAAAGTCGGACTGAATATTGCAAGCACAATTATCATTACATTCTTTGTTGTAAGATCAATTATTTCTGCAATAAGTTATGCACTAAGTTCTTACGCCAGAAAATCTGATGATTCAACACGACGTGAAGCACAATTAAAAAGCATAAGCGGTCTGATCAATCTGGTTATTTGGGTTATTGCACTGCTTTTTATTTTGGATAATTTTGGTGTCCAAATTTCTGCAGTGGTTGCGGGACTTGGGATTGGCGGTATTGCTGTAGCACTTGCTGCTCAAGCTGTTCTTGGTGATCTTTTTAGCTACTTTGTTATATTTTTTGATAGACCTTTTGAGATTGGTGATTTTATAATCGTTGGCGATAAAGTTGGAGCAATCGAAAAGATTGGAATTAAAACAACAAGAATCCGTGCAATCG
>JAGOXU010000195.1 GCA_018059515.1 Ignavibacterium sp. | reverse complement strand
GTTTTATCTTCCAAGAATTTGTAATCACTGTCTTAATCCTGCATGTGTTGCTTCATGTCCTTCAGGCGCAATATACAAACGTGGTGAAGATGGGGTTGTTCTCATCAATCAACAGGTTTGCCGTGCATGGAGAATGTGCGTAACTGCCTGTCCGTATAAGAAATCATACTACAATTGGAATACTGGCAAATCAGAAAAATGTATTTTGTGTTATCCACGTTTAGAAGCCGGCTTTGCACCTGCTTGCATGCATTCTTGTGTTGGAAGAATCCGTTATTTGGGTGTTATGCTTTACGACGCAGATAAAATTAAAGAAGCTGCCTCAGCACCGGAAGATAAATTAATTCAAAGTCAGTTAGATATAATTCTCGATCCGTTTGATGAAAAAGTAATTCAGTATGCTAAAGAAAATGGAATCGCAGATTCAACTATTAAAGCAGCACAAACTTCACCTGTTTATAAATTTGTAAAAGTTTGGGGATTAGGTTTACCGCTGCACCCAGAGTTTCGTACTTTGCCAATGCTGTTTTATGTGCCCTCTTTATTACCTGTTATGGCAACACTAAGCGATACAGATAACACGGCTCAGGCTGGTAAACTTGATCCAATTGCAAAATTCTGGAATAGAAATACTCTTTACGATACAACTACAGATGCACTTTGGGGAACTATTGACGAGGCAAGATTCCCCATAAAGTATATGGCAAATATGTTTGGAGTTGGAAACGAAGAAATAATAAAAGAAGTTCTTAAAAAACAATTAGCAGTTCGTATTCACAGAAGAAATATTACAGTAGGTGATGTAGGAAATGATTTTACAGAAAAAGTATTAAAGGATGTTGATCTTACAACGGATATGGCTGATGATATCTATAACCTTACATCGCTTGCAAAATTTGATGATCGTTTTAACATCCCGCCCGCACACAGAGAGCAGGCTTTGGATATGTTGGAAAATTCTGGCGATTTAAAAGGCTCTGTAGGATTTGGGTTTAAAGAAAAGCCTGTGAGAGGATTATAAGTGAAAATGAAAATTAAATCAATCGAACATTATGATCTTCTTGCATCTCTATTCAGCTACCCTGATGAGAAATTAAGAATTGATTCTGAAGCTGCACATAGACTTCTGGAATCAAAATATATAAGCGCCTCAAAATTCTTTAACGAGTTTTATTTATTCAGCAAATCTATTTCACTAATTAAATGGCAAGAAATTTATACTCGTACTTTTGATGTGCAGCCAATTACAACTCTTGATCTTGGATATGTGCTGTTTGGTGATGATTATAAGAGAGGCGAACTGCTTGTAAATCTTTCTAAAGAACATAAAAATTATAATATTGATTGCGGAAGTGAACTCGGTGATCATTTACCAAATGTATTACGCTTATTAACACAATTAACCGATGATGATTTGAAGACCGATCTGATTTATCTGATCATAAAACCGGCTCTGCATAAAATATCTGCTGAATTTGATATCGACAAAATCGATAAAAAGAATTCTGTGTACAAAAAACATCAAGAGACATTAATTGAACCTGCAAATAATTTCGGATTAATTTATCAGCAGCTTTTAATGGCTTTAATTGATGTGCTTCAGACAGATTTTCCTGATAGTAAATTCAAGTTTGATAATGAAAAAACATTTACTAAAGAAATAACAAACGAAATAGAGATTGAAAGTTAGGAAAGCATCATGAACTTACTGAACAATTTTTTCTTTATTGCCCTGCCTTACGCGGCATTAATTGTTTTTTTGATGGGTACTATTTACAGGTACAGATCAACAAAATTTAAATACTCATCTTTATCATCCCAATTTCTTGAGACAAGGCAATTGTTTTGGGGTTCAGTACCATTTCATTGGGGAATCATAGTCTTATTTTTCGGACACCTAATTGCCTTCCTGTTTCCAAGGTCAATACTTGTTTGGAATCAACTACCTGTTCGTTTGCTTATATTGGAAATTACGGCGTTTGTATTCGGAATCTTAACTCTAATTGGATTAGCAAATTTATTTTACAGAAGATTAAGCAACATCCGCATCCGGATGGTTACTAATTATATGGATATAATTCTTGAAGTGCTTCTGCTTGCACAAATTATTTTAGGATTATGGGTTGCTTTTGAGTTCCGATGGGGTTCATCCTGGTTTGCTGTTGTTCTAACTCCTTACCTTCAATCCATTTTCGAATTGAATCCTCAAATCGATGCAATTATAATGCTTCCTGTTGTTGTTCAACTCCATATCATTTTTGCCTTTTTAATTGTAATGATAATTCCCACTACTAGATTGGTCCATCTTCTAGTTTATCCTTTAAGTTATTTATGGCGTCCCTATCAAAAAGTAATTTGGAATTGGGATAGAAAAAAGATAAGAAATCCTAAAACGAAATGGACGATTCATCAGCCAAAAAATAATTGATTCTAAATTCCATCTATCGGTGGTAAAAAAAATTAAACCCATTTTTTTATGATTCATAATAGTAGATTTTTGATGGAAGAAACCGTTACAAAGAAAGCACACAAAATACTTTTCTTTAATACTCTTGCGTTCACAATTTGTTTTGCAGCGTGGACACTTAATGGAGTGCTGGTAACGTTTCTGGTGGACAATAACTTATTCAAATGGGATACTGTTCAGGTTGGTTGGTTGTTCGGAATACCAATACTTTCTGGTTCAATTTTTAGATTCCCAATCGGAATACTTACAGATAAATTCGGAGGTAAGGTAATTTTCACTTCCTTATTATTTTTTTGTTCTATTCCAATGTTTCTTCTCTCTTATGCAAATGATTTTACAATATTTGCAATACTTAGTTTTCTTTTCGGTTTAGCAGGTGCAAGTTTTGCATGTGGAATTGCATTTACATCCTTATGGTATCCAAAGAATAAACAAGGAACCGTATTAGGAATATTTGGTGCCGGAACAATGGGAACAGCGCTTACTGCCCTATTTGCTCCAAGTCTCCTGGACTCTTTAACACATCATGGTGAATTTTTAGAAGGCTGGCGAGTACTGCCGCAAATTTATGCTGCAGCGTTATTAGGGATGGGAATTTTATTTTTCTTTTTCACTACAAATAAAATCTCTGAGAAAAGAAAAAAAATAAAAGAACTATTATATCCATTAAAAGAAGTACGACTATGGCGTTTTGGGTTATACTACTTCTTAGTCTTTGGATGTTTTGTAGCGTTTTCTCAATGGTTAATACCTTATTATGTTAACGCATATTATATGTCGCTCGTTACGGCTGGTGTTCTTACTTCTATGTTTAGCTTACCTGCAGGACTTATTCGTGCTTTCGGCGGCTGGCTTGCCGATAAATTCGGGGCAAGGAAGGTTATGTATTATGTATTTAGCGCATCAATCGTTCTATCCTTCTTACTTATGTTTCCACGGATGGAAATTTATTCACCCGGTTCAGGAGTTACTGCAGTTAAAGGCGGAATTGTAACAGCCGTGGACGAAAACGAAATATTACTTGGAGAAGAAAAATATACTTTAGTTAAAAAAGCACCAGAGTTTTACCATAAATCAGATGCAACCTTGGTCCTTCCTAAAATTGAAACCTGGAATGAGCCGATTGTTAAAGTTGGAGATAAAGTTCAAAAGAGAGAATTGTTAGCAAGCGGCGTTACAAGAATTTTCTTTCAGGCAAATGTTTGGATATTCACAGGACTTGTTTTATTAATTGGAATGGCTTGGGGAATCGGTATGGGAGGAGTTTATAAGTTCATCCCGGAATATTTTCCAAACGAAGTTGGTGTTGTTGGTGGAATGGTAGGAGTTCTCGGTGGCTTAGGTGGATTCTTCTCACCAATCATTTTTGGTTATGCTCTATCTTTTTCCGGCGTATGGACTTCAAGTTGGTTTTTGATGCTGTTACTTTCATTAACCTGCTTTCTCTGGTTCCATAAAGTTGTAACACGTATGTTAAATAAGAAATCGCCTGAACTTCAAACAAGATTTGAAACAAGCAAATAAAATTTTGTTGTTCTTTGAATGATTGAATAACTGAATTGCACGTTATTTATTAATTCAGGAAGTTAATTACAGTTTAACTCGCGCCTGTAGGTCTAACCAGAAGCAATTTAAATTTATTTAGAAGAGAGTGCATAAATCCGATAAACGCAGCAAGCCAGGCAGCAAGTGCAATGTAAATAAAATAATTCGGCACATCATCCAAAAAGTGTATGTTCATTGCTTCTGCCATACGAAAAGTACAGGCTGTGTACATTCCCAAAGGGAACACGGCTCCCCAATATAGCGGGTCGTACTTCATCGGAAATCGTTTATAAACATGCCGCCAGATTGCCAGTATAAACAGCATTGGTATCCACCAGGTTCCCGTAACCCAATAAAAGATTGTAAATCCCTTTATAAATGGTACAACGGATTGTAAAAACGGAGCTTCGTACGTGTTAGATAATAATAACGAACCTGCTAATGTTGAAATTGCCATCGCACCCATGTTTATCCAGTAAGGCGGCGAAAGATCACTCGGAGAAAACTTAAAAAAAGTATAGCGGTAAAAGATAAGTGAGATCATCCAGATATAAAGCATGCCACCCCACAACCACATACAAAGAGCTAAAAAATTCATGTGCAATCGGTAAGGTTGTTCCATGTGTGCGGCAATTAATGTGCTGAGTACAGCAATTGATTGTGTGGCAACCACAGCTAAAAGCCATCCACCGCTTATACCTTCATCTAACGTAGGCTTATTTTCTTTTACTGTTAATCCGGTGAAAATAGTATAGTTAAATATGACCCAAAGGATTACTCCTACAATCCACAATGCAAAAGCTGCTGGATAATGATTAAAAATAATTATGAATTGACTTCCGAGAATACATGAACCTGCCACAAAGGTAAAGAATCCCGGACCTCGCTGATGATCTATCATATCCGAAAAAAATTCTTTATGATAGAAAACAATCCGAAGGATGCTCAGCATCCATAATAAAAAATAGAAACATAAATTTAACCAGAACAGGATATGTGCAAGCAAATCCATTTTAAGCAGATAACAGGAAATAGAAATTATTCCTGTTGACATTACCATTGCGAAATACGCAGGAGGAAATTCTTTTACAAGCTCTTTTACTCTGCTAAAAAAGTTAGCTCTCATAAAATTTTTATTGCTGTTTTTATTATCAATTTGAAAGATTAAATTAGTTATTAAAATCAAATGTTCAAAAAATAATTTAGATTAATCCTTTACTAGTTGGAATAAATAAAACCCATGCAAAGGATGGACATTGAATACAATAACATTGATTCTCTATTAAAATAAAAATATATTGTACTTAAATAACATCTTAAAAAATAAAATTAATTAGAGGAGGGAAATAAAATGAGCAAACCATTTTTTCCGATTGATTCGCTTTATCGTTTACCATGGACTATGCCTGATAACGGCATAACCTGGCTAGAACCAACATCTCAATGTAACCTAAGCTGTTATGGATGTTATCGTAAGAATATTAAAGACTCACATAAAACACTGGAACAAGTAAAAAAAGAATTGGATTTTTTCCAATCACAAAGAAAATCAGATTGCATTTCCATTGCTGGCGGTGATCCATTAGTATATCCACACATTCTTGAATTAGTATCCGAAATAAAATCAAGGAAACTTAAGCCTGTAATCAATACAAACGGTATTGCACTCACAAAGGAGTTGCTTCATGAACTTAAAAAAGCCGGAGTGTTTGGATTTACCTTTCATATAGATTCGAAACAAGGTAGGGGCAGAGAGGAAAAATGGCGTAATAAAAATGAAGTGGAGTTAAATGAACTTCGACTTTATTATGCCGAAATGCTTGCAGCAGAAGGCGGGATTGCTTGTTCCTTCAATTCTACTGTTTACGGTGATACGTTACAATACATACCCGAATTGGTTGATTGGGCACACAAGCATATTGATATTGTTGATACAATGGTTTTTATATTATTCAGGTACATTACTCCTGATACACCATTTGATTTTTATGTTGGAGATAAAAAAATTATCTGGACTGATATTCATTATCACTCTGACCATGAAGAAGTAATTGATATTAAAGCACCTGTTGTTGTAAATAAAATCAGAGAAAAATATCCTGATTTTGCACCTGCAGCTTTTTTAAATGGAACTCATAAAGCGGATGATTACAAATGGCTGCTGACGGAAAGAATTGGGAACAAAGATAATATCTTCGGTTATGTGGGAAAAAAATTTTTTGAACTGGTGATGTCGGTTTATCATTACAAGTACGATAGATATTTAAGCTACGCCTCACCCAAAACATTATCCTTAGGAAGATCAACAATGTTTGTTCTATCATTTTTTGATAAAGGAGTGAGAAAAGCTTTAAAGAATTATCTGAAATATCTGGTTGTTAATCCATTCCGGATTTTTAAGAAAGCTCATCTGCAATCAATCTTAATTATTCAACCACCTGACCTGATGGCGAACGGAGACCAAAGTATGTGCGATGGATGTCCTGATATAACCTACTGGAAAGATAAAGACGGAAAAGAACAACTTGTATGGTCCTGCAGATTAGAAGAACCAATGAAGTACGGTGACTTTTTAAGA
>JAGOXU010000194.1 GCA_018059515.1 Ignavibacterium sp. | reverse complement strand
GCTTACATTGCGGATAATCTTTTATTTAGACATTGGACAGATTATAAAGGCGAAAAAGAATCATATCTTGTTTTGTTTGATATAAAGGAAAACAAATATCAAACTATTGTTAAAAGCGATGTCCTATCCGGTACATATATGCTTGGCGGTGGACCAAAGTATGCGTTTTCTCCGGACAGCAGGGTTTTAAGTTATGTTTCTACTATCGAAAAAAATATTGCCGCTTCTACAAACACAGATATTTTTTTATTTCCTCTTGGTGGAAGCGGCGCAGTTAATGTAACGCTTGCAAACAATGCGTGGGATGGTGCTCCTGTTTATTCCCCCGATGGAAAATATATTGCATATAAAACACAAACCATTCCGGGATATGAAGCAGATAGATTTAGAGTTGCTGTTTACAATACGCAAACACTTCAATCCGAAACTTTAACTGAAGCTTTTGATTACACAACTGATAATCTTTCGTGGTCATCAGATTCAAAGTCAGTTTATTTTTTAGCAGATAATCATGGTTACAGTCCTGTTTACAGTGTTGATATCCAGACAAAAAATATTTCCATGTTAACAGATGACAAAGCAGTGCGCGGATATCAAGCAAGCAATGATGGTAAATCTCTTTTCTTAACTTTTACAAGCGTAGATAAACCGACAGAAATGTATTCTTACAATATAAATGCGGGAGTTTATTCACAAATAACTTTTTACAATAAAAAATTAACAGAAGAGGTAGATATTCGTCCAGCAGAGCAAATGTGGGTTGATGGTGCAGATGGAGTTCCTGTACATGTTTTTATTGTTAAGCCGCATGATTTTCAAGAATACACAAAGTACCCGCTTGTTATAAACGTACATGGCGGACCGCAGATGCAGTGGATGGATTCTTTCCGGGGCGATTGGCAGGTTTATCCTGGCTCAGGTTATGTCGTTGCGTTTTTTAATCCGCATGGATCAACCGGATATGGAAGTAAATACACAGAAGCAATTTCTAAAGACTGGGGCGGAAAAGTTTATGAAGATGTTATGAAAGTAACCGAAGCTTTAGAAAAGCTTCCTTATGTAGATAGTGAAAGAATGGGTGCAATGGGCTGGTCTTACGGCGGTTATATGATGAACTGGCTGCAAGGGCAAACTAAAAAGTTTAAATGCTTAGCTTCGATGATGGGTGTTTATGATCTTAAATCTATGTGGGGCGCAACTGAGGAGTTATGGTTTGCTAATTGGGATTTTGGCGGTCAGCCATGGAACACTGATTTGTACAACAAATTTTCCCCATCTAACTATGTACAATATTTTTCCACACCAACGTTAATAATAACAGGAGAAAAAGATTATCGTGTGCCTTACACACAAAGCATACAGTATTTTAATACGCTTCAATCATTAGGAATAGACAGCCGCTTAATAATTTTTAAGAATGATGGACACTGGCCAGATAATGTTAAATCGATGCCGCTTTATTATAACTCGCATCTTGAGTGGTTCCATAAATATCTTGGCGGCTCACCCGCACCTTATGATTCTAAAGAGTTAGTTAAGAATAACGTTTTTAAATAATTGTTCTAAAATTATTTTACTGCCTTTTAAACCTTCTGGGTTTTAAAAACTCCGAAGGTTTTATATTCACGCGGGGGATCAATCGAAATATTTTTCAAATTCTATCATCAAGTTTAAAATAAAAAAGGCGTCCAGTGGACGCCTTAAGTAAGTCAAATCAGAAACTTATATTAGCTGCGTGATTTTGCTTCATTAACTACTATATTTCTTCCTTTTAATTCCGAATCATTCAATGCCTTCATAGCAACTTCTGCTTCGGAGGAGTTCTCCATTTCAACGAAACCGAATCCTCTTGATCTGCCGGTATCGCGGTCTTTAACTACTTTTGCTGAAACGACACTTCCGTGTCCTTCAAATGCTTCTCTTAATGCTTCGTCGTCAACCGACCATGGGAGAGAACCCACAAATAACTTAGTACTCACTAGAACCTCTAAAAATAAATAGTAAAAAAATTCCGGCCTATTACCGGAGGGTCAAAACTAATATTAATAATGCGAATTACCAAATTAATTATGTCACTTCACTTCAACTCTTGAGTTTGTGTTGTAATTATATCTGCTCAAAAAAGGCTCCTATCGCTATTTTTGTATAATAATTTAGTGTTCTTCCTGATCATTGAAATTACCTCGACATTTTAAGTTGATGATCTTGCCCCGCTTTTAAGTTATATCGCATCCTTGCCAAACAGGGAAGATTGAGCCTTAATATAATTTTTTCTTGCTTTTTTATAGAAAAGAGTTTAAGTTTGTTATGAGCATATGCTCATAATTAAAGAATAGATACAAAAATGGCAAGACCTGAAAAGAGAAGAAAAATACAATGCAGCCCTGCTTCTTACTATTTTAAACCGCGGGGAATCCCGCTATCAGAGCTTGATGAAATTGAGCTGGCACAGGATGAACTGGAAGCAATAAGATTGGCTGATTTAAATGGCTTATTTCAGGAAGATGCTGCGGCAAAAATGCTCGTCTCTCGTGCCACTTTTGGAAGAATAATAATTAGAGCACATCAAAAAATTGCGGATGCAATTATCAATGGCAAGTCAATCCGTATTTCAGACAGCTTACCACAATCAATCAAGAATAAATCAAAACAAATTTGCAGTAACTGCGGAAGCAACTCCAGCACAGCACTGCGAAGAAACATGTGTAATAAATGTTTATCATCTATATAAGGAGTAATTAATATGTTAAATGAAGATAAAAATTTATCGGGAAAAATTGCAGTTGCAACTAACGATAATCAAAAAGTAGCCGGACACCTTGGAAGGTGTAAGGCTTTCCTTGTATTTGAAACTGATGGATCTAAAATTTTAGATAAGGTTATCAGAATAAATTCATTTACAAATCATGGCAAACATCATAATCACAATAAAGAACATCATCACCATCATAGCGAAGGACAGGGTCAGCATAATCATCATAACTTAATTGATGGTTTAAAAGACTGCGATGCATTAATTTTTAGTCATGGCGGATGGCGGATGATTGAAGATTTGAAAGCTAATAACATCAAACCAATACTAACAAATGAAGTACTAGCCGAAGATGCGGTGCTAAAGTATTTGAGCGGTGAATTGATTATTGCCGAGGAAAACGTTTGCAGTGGTCATCAACATTAAAAAGATGTGAACAGTTGAGGTTGTCTTAAAAAAAACTCTTATGTCACACCGAACAAGTCAAAGTGTAAAGTCATAATAAAATGTCAGTCTTCAACCTGCTGAGACTGACAAAAAAAGAATTTTAAGACAACCCCTCTGTAAAGATATTAATATCTGCGTCTGTTGTTTTGTCCGCCGCCGCTTCCGCCTGATCGACCACCACCGCCGCCGCCGTTAAAGCGTTTTCTGCTGTCAGTTTTTGGGCGTGCTTCGTTAACTACGAGTTTCTTTCCCTTAACTTCTTTAGTGTTTAAACCGTTAATCGCTTTTTGAGCATCTGCAAGTCCTGGCATTTCAACAAATCCAAATCCTTTTGTCTGCTGTGTAAACATATCGCGAATAATTTTAACTTCTTTTACCTGTCCGAACTCTGAAAAAAGATTTGTTAAGTCTTCTTCAGTAACATCGTTAGTCAGATTGCCAACGAAGATATTCATAGTAACTCCTGAAAATTTTAAAAATAATTATATAATGTGAGAGCATATCTAAGATGCGTCTCTAATCCTGTGGATCAAAAATAGAATGAATATTATGAAATGTATTCAAATTTTTAAGCAGGCAGTTGAAAGATAGTTTAATTAATCGTTGCAAACAACCTAACTGTTTTGTGTACTTTTGATCAAAACACTTGAGAATGTATAATCTCAAATATTTCTTTTTTGAAAATTTTAGAAATTAAACTAATAATTTAAAATCGGACTTAGCCACTTTTCAATTTCTTCCACGCTCATGCCTTTGCGTTTGTGATAATCCAGCACCTGGTCTTTGTTTATTTTTCCAACACCAAAATACTTTGATTCGGGATGTGAAAAATATAATCCGCTAACACTTGCGGCGGGATACATTGCCATACTTTCAGTTAGTTTAATTCCTGCATTCTTTTCAGCATCAAGCAAAGAAAAAATAATTGGTTTTTCTGTGTGATCGGGCTGAGCAGGATAGCCCGGTGCGGGACGAATTCCAACATATTTTTCTTTAATAATTTCTTCATTCGATAATTTTTCACTTTCAGCATATCCCCAGTATTCTTTTCTAACAAGCTCATGTAGATGTTCCGCAAAAGCTTCAGCTAATCTATCTGCAAGTGCCTTAACCATAATACTGTTGTAATCATCATTATCGCTTTCAAACTTTGCAATTAATTTTTCTATTCCTGCACCCGCTGTAACGGCAAACATTCCGATATAATCTTCACCACCACTTTCTTTGGGTGCGATAAAATCTGCAAGTGCAATGTTTGGTTCTTTTTGCGATTTTTGTACCTGTTGTCTTAATGTATGCAAAACTCTTTTAACGCCGGTTCTTGTTTCATCAGTATAAACTTCAATATCATCAACACCCACTGTGCTGGCAGGAAACAGCCCCACAATGCCATTTGCAGTAAGAGAATTTTCTGAAATAATTTTATCCAATAATTTATTTGCATCATCAAAAAGTTTTTTCGCTTCTACTCCAACAATTTTATCCGCAAAAATAGATGGATATTTTCCTTTTAATTCCCACACCATAAAAAATGGAGTCCAGTCAATATAATCTCGTAATATTGCAAGATTAAAGTTATTAAGAGTCGTTAATCCCAACTTCTTAGGTTTTTGGATGTTATAATTTTTCCAATCAATTTTTAATTTTTTCTCTCTTGCTTTTTCTAACGATAAATAATTTTTGTCTGATTTTCTTTTTGAATAATCATCCCGCAGTTTTGCGTACTCATCTTTAAATGATTGAATAAACTGATCTCTTTCCTCTTTGTTTGCATTTAATAGATTTGATACAACCGGAACACTCCGCGAAGCATCCAAAACATGAATAACTGCACCACTATAATTTGGCGCAATCTTTACTGCGGTGTGTATTCTTGATGTTGTTGCGCCGCCAATTAATAAAGGAATGTTCATTCCGCGTCTTTCCAATTCAGTTGCAACGTGAGCCATTTCATCGAGCGATGGAGTTATCAATCCGCTTAAACCGATTGCATCTACTTTTTCATCAATAGCTGTTTGCAGGATCTTTTCCGGGTGAACCATTACGCCAAGATCAATAATGTTATAATTGTTACAGCCAAGCACAACACCAACTATGTTTTTTCCAATATCGTGCACATCACCTTTTACGGTTGCCAATAAAACCCGACCAGCCCCACCTAAATCCTCCCCTAAGGGGAGGACTTTTTGTGCAGATTGTGATTTTTGTTTTTTAACATTTTCTAAAATTTGATCTAAAACTTTTTCAGTCTCAATTGTAACTTCTTTATTAGTAAATCGAATTACTTTAAAACCATTCGATTCCAACCATTTGGTTCTGATTTCATCCGATTCCTTGTTTTCCGGAACTTGATGAATTAAACCATCAATTTCAATTACAAGCATTCGATCCAAACAAACAAAATCGGCTATGTATTGTCCAATAATATGCTGTCTTCTAAATTTAAAATCTTCAAGTTGTTTGCCTTTTAATAATTCCCATAAAACTAATTCAGAATTAGTAGGATAATCGCGATGTTTCTTTGCATATTCTTTTAATAAATCATACAAGGCAGGATCTGCAGTAGCCCATTTAAATTGATGCGATTGCTCCCCTTCCTTTAGGGAAGGGGCTGGGGGATGGGCTTTGGATTCTTTTATGTAAGGCTCTAAAATATTAACAGCCTTCTTCATAACCCTTGCGCTTTTAACAACCTGGGGTAAAAACATTTTTCCTGCGCCGAACAAATCACCAACCACGCTCATACCCGCCATTAACGGACCTTCAATAATTTCAATCGGCTGCTCATATTGTTTTCTTATTTCCTCAACATCTTGATCTATAAAATCCACAATTCCTTTTACAAGCGCATGCTTTAATCGTTCTTCAACAGAGGCATTACGCCAGTCTTCTGTTTTCTGTTCCAACTTATCTTTTTTCTTAATTGTTTCCGCAAATTCAACTAGTTTTTCTGTTGCATCCGGTTTACGATTAAAAATTACATCTTCAACTTTTTCTAAAAGATCTTTTGGAATTTCAGCATAAACTTCTAATTGTCCGGCGTTTACAATTCCCATATCCATACCAGCTTTTATAGCATGAAATAGAAACGAAGCATGCATTGCTTCCCGCACAGTATCGTTGCCTCGAAAAGAAAATGAAAGGTTGCTAACGCCGCCGCTAATTTTTGCAAGAGGCAGATTTTGCTTTATCCATCGTGTTGCTTCAAGATAATCAACAGCATAATTATTGTGTTCTTCGATTCCGGTTGCAATAGCAAGTATGTTTGGATCAAAAATTATATCCTGCGGCGGAAAACCAATCTCTTCTGTTAAAATTTTATATGCACGAGAACATATTTCTTTTCGTCGTTCTAAAGTATCGGCTTGTCCAGTTTCATCAAAAGCCATTACAACAACAGCCGCACCATAGCTTAAAACCTTTCTTGCATGTTCTTTAAATCCTTCTTCACCTTCTTTTA
>JAGOXU010000035.1 GCA_018059515.1 Ignavibacterium sp. | reverse complement strand
TTAATTCATTATTAATAGACGGAAATGTGGATAATTGTAAAGTAACGACGCTTTCGAACGATGTAAAGATTGTATCGGAATTCATTCCTTATTTAAAATCATTTTCACTTGGATTTTGGTTTAACGTTGGTGCACGTGATGAAAATTTGCGTAATAATGGAATTTCACATTTCATCGAGCACATGCTTTTTAAGGGAACCAAAACCCGTACTGCAAAACAAATTTCAGATGGTATTGAATCCTACGGCGGCTATCTAAACGCTTTTACTTCAAAAGAACAAACTTGTTATTACGGCAGAGGATTATCTGGAAATTTTAAAAAGACTTTTGTTGTACTTTCGGATATGATTCAAAATCCATTGTTCAAAGATTCGCATATCAAAAAAGAAGCAGGTGTTGTTATTGATGAGTTAAAAGATATTGATGATAATCCCGAAGAATTAATTTTTGATAAGTTTGAAGAATCCATTTTTAATGGACATAGTTTAAGCTATCCGATTATTGGAACTGAAAAAAATGTTCTCTCATATAATTCAAATAATTTACATGAATTTCACAAAGCAAATTACCGTTTGGATAATCTTTTAATTTCAGTTTCCGGTGCAATCGAACATGATGAAGCAGTTAAACTTGCAGAAAAATATTTTAATGGAAAAAAAAGTTCTTCAAATCAAAAAAGAAAAAACTTTGTTAAACCAAGAATTGATGATGTAGTTATTGGAAAAGAAATTCAGCAAGTTCATTCGATTATAGGTACAACAACTTACGGTTTTAATAATTCCAAGAGGTACAAATTAAAAGTGCTATCTACCTTGCTTGGTGAAGGAAGCTCATCCAGATTGTTTCAAGCGGTTAGAGAAAAACTTGGAATGACTTATCAGATAAATACTTTTTTAAATTCTTATCTCGATGTTTCATCATTTGGAGTTTATTTTTCCACAAATGAAAAACAATCAAAAAAAGTAAATGAAATAGTATTGCGTGAGTTTAACAAACTTAGAACTACTGAAATAAAACCAAAAGAACTAACTCGTGTTAAAGAGTACATTAAAGGCAACACATTAATGAGCCTTGAAAATACAACAAACAGAATGATACGATTAGCAAATTCAATTTTACATTACGGAAGTGTTTTGCCGCTTGAAGATTTACTTGTTAAAATAGATTCCGTTACTGCTGAAGATTTATTAAAACTTTCGAAAGAAGTTTTGGATGAAAACACTTTAAGCAGAATAATAATTTGTTCAAAAGATAATTCAATTAATAAAGCAGCTTAAAATTTTTTAGAGTAGATTATGCCCAAAATTAATATTGATGGAAAAGATTTAGAATTCAATCAGGGTCAAACAATTATTGAAACAGCAAAAGAACATGGAATTGAAATTCCGAATTTTTGCTGGCATCCAAAATTATCAATATCCGGTAATTGCAGAATGTGTTTGGTTGAAGTTGAAAAAATGCCAAAGCTTGTTATCGCTTGTTCAACAATTGCTGCCGAAGGAATGGTTGTTCACACAGAATCCGATAAAGCGATTTCTGCACGCAATGCTGTTATGGAATTTTTTCTAATCAATCATCCGCTTGATTGCCCGATTTGTGATGAAGCAGGCGAATGTAAATTACAGGATTATGCATATCAACACGGCACCGGAGAAAGCAGATTTGTTGAAGAAAAAGTTCATAAAGATAAACGCGTAGAGCTTGGTCCTAATGTAATGTTTGATGGCGACAGATGCATTTCTTGCTCTCGCTGTATTCGTTTTTGTGATGAGATTGCAAAAGATCCCGAACTTACATTTGTTAAAAGAGGAGACCGAGTTACTATTACTACATTTCCGGGTGAACAGCTTGATAATCCATACTCAATGAACGTTGTAGATATTTGTCCCGTTGGAGCGCTTACAAATCGTGATTTTAGATTTAAAGCGCGTGTGTGGGATATGTCTCTCACAAATACAATTTGCATCGGTTGTGCACGTGGATGCAACATAGAAGTTTGGGTAAGAAATAATGAAGTGCTGAGATTGGTTCCTAAACACAATGAAGATGTAAACAGTTATTGGATGTGCGATCACGGAAGATTAAATACTTTTAAATTTATAAATGCAAATGATAGAGTTGACGGACCACACATTAGAGTTGAAGGAAAATTAATAAAAGTTGGCTGGGATGAAGCTTACGCAAAAGCAGCATCGCAATTAAAATCTTTTGGTAAAGATGAAGTTGCAGTACTCGGCTCTGCTTATGCAACTGTTGAAGATAATTTTGTTGCCGCTAAGTTTGCTAAATCTGTAATAGGAACAGGTAACTTGGATTTTGTTCGTCACATCAATCCATCTTTTGGCGATGATATTTTAAAAAATGAAGATGTAACTCCAAATACAAAAGGCGCTGAATTAGCAGGTGTTTCGCCATCTAAAAACGGTTTGGATTTTAATGGGATTGTAAAAGGAATTCGAGAAGGAAAAATAAAAGCGCTTTATATTTTAGAAGATGATATTTTAAATGATAACCCTGAGCTTGAAAATCTTTTATCAAAGTTGGATTTATTAATTATTAATGCAACTAATTTTAATAAAACATCTGCACTTGCCGATATTGTTTTTCCTGCAGCAACTTACGCAGAAAAAAATGGAACATTTGTAAACTTTGCAGGAAGAGCTCAGCGCATTCGCCCCGCAGTTGCAACACTTGATGTTGACCGCGCATTAGAAGGAATGTCAATGAGTCGCTTGGATAAATTCGGAACAAAGTATGATCGCTGGGCGCAAGGTAAACATTTCGATGCAAGATCAAGCTGGAAGATTTTAACCGGATTAGCTTCCGCAATGGGACAAAAATTAAAATATGGTATGGCGGAAGAAGTTTTTCTTGATGTGGCAAATTCTGTTGAAGCATTTAAAGGCTTAGACTACGATGTACTTGGCGAACTTGGTGTGCAATTAAAATCAGTAAATTCAAAATCTGCTGTTAAAATTTAGGTTATAAGGAATAAACTTTTAATGGATGCAATCTTAAATTTTTTGTGGTCAATATTTAGCTTTTATAATTTTTTATTAATAAGAATTGTAATTGTACTTGTGATGATACTGCTAACTGCAGCCTATCTTGTTTACTTTGAAAGAAAAATAAGTGCGTGGGCACAAAACAGGTTAGGACCTAACAGAGTCGGTTGGAAAGGCTCTCTCCAATCGTTTGCAGATGTGTTTAAACTTTTGTTTAAAGAAGATATTGTTCCTGATGTTGCAAATAAAAAAATCCACACACTTGCACCTATGTTGGCATTGTTTGTTGCGTTTACTACTTATGCTGTAATTCCAATTGGGCCCGGAATTACAATTGCAGGCTATCAAATTCCAATGGTTATTGCCGATGTTAATATCGGAATACTTTATGTTTTAGCATTAGCATCTCTTGGAGTTTATGCAATTACTTTTGCTGGATGGTCTTCGGGCAGTAAATATTCACTTCTCGGTGGAGTACGTTCATCAGCGCAAATGATTTCTTATGAAATCTCAATGGGATTTTCAATCGGTGGTGTAGTTCTTTTAGCCGAATCACTAAGACCGATGGCAATAGTTGAATCACAATCAGGCTGGATGTGGAATATATTTGTTCAGCCAATTGGCTTTATAACTTTTCTCGTTGCAGCTTTTGCAGAAACCAATCGATTACCGTTTGATTTACCTGAGGCAGAACCGGAGCTTGTTGGTGGCTATCATACAGAATACAGCAGTATGAAATTTGCAGCTTTCTTTCTGGCTGAGTATGCAAATATGCTGATTGCAAGCACGCTAATTGTTACACTTTATCTTGGTGGATGGCAAATTCCATATATAGAAAAATTAGGATTGTCATCAGGATTGGTTCTTGCATTACAGGTTGCGGGATTTTTTGTAAAAGTTGGTGCGCTATTGTTTTTCTTTATCTGGGTTCGATGGAGTATTCCAAGATTTAGATATGACCAGTTGATGAGCTTAGGCTGGAAAGTTATGTTTCCGCTTTCGCTCTTTAATATTATCTGGGTTGCAATTTTAATAATGATCTTTAAATTATAATTTAATATTGTTCATCTGTAAAGAAAGAAAATATTAACAGGAGTTTTGATGTCTGATAATAAAATACCATCGAAAAAGAGAATTAAGGATTTAACTTTTGGTGAAAGAACCTACATTCCGGAAATAGCTAAAGGACTTTCACTAACGCTTAAGACCATGTTCAAACCTAAGTTTACGATGGAATATCCGGAAGAAAAATTTATTCCACCGCAGTCTTATCGTGGAAGACCTGTGCTTGTTCAAGAGTTAAATGGTGATGAACGATGTGTTGCATGTGGTTTGTGTTCACGCGTTTGTCCCCCGCTTGCAATTGAAATTCAAGCTGCAGAAACTGAAAAAGAAAAAGAAAGATATCCTGAAAGATTTGAAATAAATATGCTGCGCTGCATCTTCTGCGGATTTTGTGAAGAGGTTTGTCCCGAAGAAGCTATCGTTATGAGTAAAGATTATGAACTTGCATTTACAAATAGAGCAGATGCTATTTATGGAAAAGATAAACTTTTAGTTCCTGTAATTCAGTTGCAGGATAGAATTGATTTTTTAAGAAAATATAAATAAAAGTTCTGTTACAAAATTTTAGTTTTGATACTTAGGTACAATTTAAACTTGGGGTGCAATTTGCTCACCTCATTTTTCAAGTTAAAATCCAAAAACAAACTGGATTATTTTTATGCTGTCCAAAACACTTACAAGTGCAACATACGGAATTGATGCTTATTTAGTTGAAGTTGAAACACATGTAGAAAAACAAATTCCCGGTTTTATAATTGTTGGCTTACCCGATAATGCTGTTCGTGAAAGCCGCGAAAGAGTTATCGCAGCAATAAAAAATTCCGATATAAAATTCCCGCTTAAAAAATTTACAATCAATCTTGCCCCTGCTGATATAAAAAAAGAAGGCAGTTCATTCGATCTTTCAATCGCAATTGGAATTCTTGCTGCAGAAGAATTAGTCTCCAATAAATTTTTAACAGATTCAGTTTTTCTTGGTGAATTATCTTTGGATGGAACACTGCGGCATATCAAGGGAACGCTTCCAATCGCAGTTGAATCAAAGAAAAAAGGAATTAAGAGAATCATACTGCCAAAAGAATCTGCAAATGAAGCTTCTATTGTTGATGGAATTGATGTTTATGGATTTGAAAGCTTAACAGATGTAATTGAATTTTTGAATGAAGAATCTAATCCGGAAAAAACAGTTACAGATAAAGATGATTTGTTTTCATCAATCAATTCTTACTTGCATGATTTTTCGGAGGTTAAAGGACAAGAGAATGTAAAACGTGCATTAGAAGTTGCCGCCGCAGGTGCACACAATATTTTGATGATTGGACCTCCAGGCTCCGGTAAAACAATGCTTGCAAAAAGATTACCATCAATACTTCCGCCGCTTACTTTTGATGAAGCATTGGAGACAACAAAAATTCATTCGATTGCCGGCATCCTGCCAAAACATACAGCAATAATTACTGAGCGGCCATTTCGCAGTCCACACCACACAATAAGTGATGCTGCTCTCGTTGGCGGCGGATCTTTTCCAAAACCCGGTGAAGTTTCTTTTGCACATTACGGAGTTTTATTTTTAGATGAGCTGCCTGAATTCAAAAAAAATGTTTTGGAAGTTTTAAGACAACCTTTGGAAGATGCACGAGTAACTGTTAGCCGGTCTAAATTATCTCTTGAATTTCCTGCCAACTTTATGTTAGCTGCGGCTATGAATCCCTGTCCATGCGGTTTTTATACAGACCCGAATAAAGAATGTACCTGCGCTCCACCGCAAATACAAAGATATATGGCAAAAATTTCTGGTCCTCTTCTGGATAGAATTGATATTCATATTGAAGTTCCTGCCGTTAAGTATAAAGAGTTATCATCAAAATCTGTTGGAGAGAAATCCGAGGATATAAGAAAGCGAGTTATTGCTGCTCGCCAGGTTCAGTTACAGAGATTTAAAGACCACAAAAATATTTTTAACAACGGTGATATGGGTTCTAAAGAAGTGCGAACTTATTGCAAGCTGGATGAACCGGGCGAAGAATTATTAAAAATGGCAATGACTAAGTTGGGTCTTTCGGCAAGAGCCTACGATAGAATTTTAAAAGTTAGCAGAACGATAGCCGATTTAGAAAACGCCGAAAATATTTTACCACAGCACATCAGCGAAGCAATTCAGTATCGCAGTTTAGATCGCGAACTTTGGAAGCATTAGAAAGACCGGCAAAGTAATTAGCGCAACTGAATTGACAACGCATTCATTTTTTAGATATGATCAGTTTTTATTGATTTGCTAAAACCAAATAGGATTTGATGGTATGAAAATATTTAATCTTATGATTTTAATAATTCTATTTTTATTATTTATGGATCAATCAATACAAGCACAAATTAACGACTGGGCTAATCTTAATAGATACAAAGAAGAAAACTTAAAAATCGGATTACCTGATGCTGGTGAAAACCGCATTGTGTTTATGGGAAACTCAATCACAGAAGGATGGAAAACACTTAACCCAGCTTTCTTTAGTAATTCTGGATATATCAATCGTGGAATTAGCGGACAAACAACGCCGCAAATGCTTGTGCGATTTAGACCTGATGTTGTAAATCTTAAACCAAAAGTGGTTGTAATATTAGCCGGTACAAATGATATTGCAGGCAACACAGGTCCATCTACTTTAGAAATGATTGAAGATAATATTAAATCGATGATTGAAATTGCAAATGCAAATAATATTAAAGTTATAGTTTGCTCCGTACTTCCTGTGTTTGATTATCCTTGGAAACCCGGATTAAATCCCGCACAAAAAATTATCGATCTTAACAATTGGATAAAAGAATACGCATTCAAAAACAATATTGTTTACGTTGATTATTTTACACCTATGGCAGATGAAAGAAACGGACTTAAAAAAGAATATTCTGAAGACGGTGTTCATCCAAATTTAGCAGGTTATAAATTAATGGAGCCTTTAGTTGTAAAAGCAATTGAAGAAACACTGTAGCGCAGGAATCCCTTCCTGCGTTTTACTATTTTATTTCAGATCAATAATCTCTACCGAAATTCAAAAACAATAATACTCTTAACAGCCTATCTTTACCTTAAAAGTATCATCTTTCGTGTTTGATCATAAGTGTCAGTTTTTAGTCTGTAAATATATACACCGCTTGCAAGGTCAGGACTGGAGTTGTGACCCACGGAAAATTCAACTTCGTATGATCCAGCAGATTTGTATTCATCCACTAATGTTGCTACTTCATTTCCAAGAACATCATAAACCTTTAAAGTTTGCCAGCCTCCGACAGGTGATTGCCAACTTATTTTTGTACTTGGGTTAAATGGATTTGGATAATTCTGTGAAAGGAAATATTGTTTAGGAATGTTGTTATAAATATCATCAACATTTACTGCACCATCAACTTTTTTTACTGCTCTTAAATCATCAAAATATATTGCACCGGAAATCGAACTTTCCGGAGTTTTAGTTAACTGATAACTATCAATTCTAAAATATTGTCCGGTAAGATTTCCATCTCCGATCCAAATGCCTACGCTGTTGGGATCATTTAATTGCCATTCAACTAATTTCCAACCATACCAATCAATCGTTACCCATTCAGAAACTTCATGATCGCCCCACGCAGTACCAGTATATTCATCAATACAAAATCTTAAACGTGTGCTGCTGCCATCGCCATAAACATAGCTTTGTAAAACATAACTTGTATCAAAGTAAACAGCCTGGGGTGCGCCGCCGTTTAAATACTCACGAATTAAATAATCATTCGCATTTGCATCCCATAAATAAGTAAGCTTTGCAGATTTTTTGGGAGAAGTGGAAGGCAGATATACAAGATTTGTAAATTCAAAATGAGTACCCGAAGCTAAAATTCCTGATGTAGAGCCGCTGTAATCAGGCTGCTTCCAATCACCTGGTACGGAAAAATTATCAATCATTTTAATTTCGCTGTAGGCTAATTCTGAACTCGTAAAATTAATTTGTGTAACTGAACCGGAAATATTTCCCAAAGTATCAGCATAATCTCCACTTAAAGTTAAATTAAAACTCGTGCTGTGATTAAACAGATTTATCGGTTGAATGCAAACAATACTTTTACCATCATCAGATTTTGTATGCTGATAATTAAATCCTACAGGCGAAGCTCCGCTTGTAAGATTAATATCTGCTGCGGAAAAAGTTGCTGGGTTAATCGCTTCATCAAAAACAATTGTTAAAATGGATCCGGCATCAACGCCAGCAGCATTATTTGCTGGATAGCTGTAAACGATTTGCGGTCCCAGTATATCTTCCGGATTGGTTTGAAAATGCAATACAAACGAATCGCCTTCTATTCCATTAGAATCCCCATCAAGCTTTCTTCCATTAACATCACTAACAGTTGAGTCAATTATAAATGTGTAATTTGTTTGATGTAGATATCCTGTTGCTGAAACTGAAACAGTCTTATTATTATCGCTCCAACTTAAGTTAGTAACCTGGATTGCAGGAGTAATATGAACTGCATCAGTAAAAGAATTTACATCCATAGATTTAGAAAAATGAATAATAATATTATCTGAAATATTTAATATTCCGTTTTCAGCAGGAGTAGTTGCAATAACCGTAGGCGCAAATGAGGGTATAGATAAAGTGGTTACAGAATTTGATATTTCAGATTCGTTCCAGTATCTATTTAATGATGTTGCAAAGTATTTATATGTTCCATTAAAATTTTGTGTGCCTGTATAAGTATCAATAAAATTGTAAGTAGTATTTTTAAACTTTACGTTAACAATCATATCATCATCTACACTAAGAATATCATCTTCAGATCTGTAAATTGTAAACCAGTGATTAGTAGTTATTGATGGGTTAGGAGTAACGGTTATCTCATAATTAAGTGAATCAATTTGATTTAATGAAATTGACGGTGCGGCAGGCTGAGATACAAAATTCATATCTCTTACTTTAACCTTTTTGTTAAAAAAAGTTGCTCCGGCTTCATCCCAATAATTGTAGGCATTCCATGACCCGTAGCTAAAAAACTGAAAACCATCAACCCATGTTTTGTCTCGCATTCTGTTTACTATTCCAGGGTGATTTGACCAAACATTGTTTTCATCTAATCTATACGAGCCAGGACCGCAGGTATAAAGCCTGCCAGCCAAAATTCCTTGTTGAATATTTGGTTCCCAATCGGATGTTATTGCGTTAAATAGATTATTACCTGTTAACCAATGGTAATGCATCGGAGTTAGTTGTTCTATATAACCCTGATTAAACCAAAGCGCTGCATCCTGATAAACAACATAGTATCCATTCCATCCGTTAATACCGCCGGCTTTATAATTGCCCAGAGCTGCAGGTGATAAACGAACCCAGGGCTTTACAGCTTGAATAGAATCGTGTAAAGTTTTTACAAATTCAGTAACCGACCAACGCCACCAATCTTCCCACGTACTAAATCCTGAGGGCACCCCAGCACTGTATGGATGTTCAACATCATATAAAAATCTGTTTGTACTTTGGGTTGATGTTAATTTATTAATCGTTTTATCAGAAAAATCTCCATCGAGTTTGGTTTCTTGTTCCAACTGTTCAGGTGCATCCAGCATATCATCTGTGTCATATTCATTCCATCTAACATAATCTAAATGTAAACCATCAATATCATAGTTTCTTACAATTTCCATTGCAACATTAACTGTATAATCTCTAACTGCTTGCAATCCAGGTGATGCCGCTTTATATGAAGTCATAGGATTTCCATTTTGATCTCTGCAAATCCATTCCGGATGTTCAACAGGAATTGTTCCGGAATGAGTTGATGAAACACTAAAAACATTGAACCATGCATGTAATTCGAGACCTCTTTTATGGGCTTCTTCAATCGCATATTGCAGCGGATCAAAACCGGGATAAGTATAACCGGCATAATATCCCCAAGGTTCATAAGATGATTGATAATAAGCAGTTCCGCTTTGTCTTATCTGAAAAAGAACTGAAGTCATATTTGCTTTTTCATGATTGTCTAAAATTTCCCTAATGCGTGCTTTGTTTACCTCAACGGAACTTCCGGAATTTATATACTCCCACGTGATTACCCATGTTGCTCTAAATTCGTTATTGTTTTGTTGAGCCTTTGTTAAGCCAGATAAAATTATTATGAGTATTAGTATAAATTTTAGGTATAAATTTGATTTCATGATCAATCTGTTAGAATATTAATAATTATTTGTTATGTGCAGTCAATTTATAAAAAAATAGCCTTTCATTAAAGGATAAAGACTGCTCGATTACATTTGATGCCGATTTTTAATGGATGAAAATCATTTTGATGTAAAACACTTAAACCATCACCTAATTAAACTTTTTACACTCATTATTCAGCTAATCTTTAACCAATTATTCTTAAATTGCATATCAAAACATATATATTTAATTTTTCAATAGTAATTACCAACGGAGAAATTTACGCACAATGTTAAACATAATTAAAAAAATATTTGGCGATAAACATGAAAAAGATCTAAAAGTTATTTTGCCAATTGTTGATGAAATTAATGGCTATTATGAAACAATAAAAAATCTTACCAATGATGAATTAAAAAATAAAACCGCGGAATTTAAAGAAAAGATTAAAGCTCATACCGAAGAAACTCGCAAGCAAATTGCTGAATTAAAAACACGTTTACAGTCTGATGAAGATTTTGATCGTAACGCTGCTTATGATGAACTTGATGTACTTGAAGAAAAACTTAATGATGAGTATGAGGAAATTCTTGATGAACTTTTACCCGAAGCTTACGCTGTTGTAAAATCAACATGCCAGAGATTGGTTGGCACAAGCTGGACTGTTGCCGGAAATAAACTTAACTGGGATATGGTTCCTTATGATGTTCAGCTTATTGGCGGAATTGTGCTTCATCAAGGTAAGATTGCAGAAATGGGAACAGGCGAAGGAAAAACCCTTGTTGCAACTTTACCTATGTATCTTAACTCTCTCACAGGAAGAGGCGTGCATCTTGTTACGGTTAACGATTATCTGGCAAAACGTGATAGCGAGTGGATGGGTGAGATTTTTAGATTTCACGGGTTAACTGTTGGTGTAATTTTAAACACTATGGATTCCGCACAGCGCCAGCAGCAGTATGCCTGCGATATAACTTACGGAACAAATAACGAATTTGGTTTTGATTACTTGCGCGATAATATGTCGGTTGAGCTATCACAGCAAGTTCAGCGTAAACATAATTACGCAATTGTGGATGAAGTTGACTCTGTATTAATTGATGAAGCAAGAACACCGCTTATTATTTCCGGTCCTGTTGATCGCGATGATCAACAGTTTAACGATATGAAACCCCGAGTTGAAAGATTGTACAGACTACAGAAAAATCTTGTCGCTTCTCTCGTCCAGCAAGCTGAAGAGATGTTGAATGGCGATAAGAAAAGTGAAATTGAAGCCGGTGTTTTGTTATTCCGGGCGCAGCGCGGTTTACCAAAAAGCAATAAACTTGCAAAGATTTTTTCTGAACCATCTGCTAAAAGATTAGTACAAAGCACAGAGATGGAATATCTTAGAGAAAAAGCAAAGAACATGTATATCATTGATGACGAACTTTATTTTGTAATCGATGAAAAAAGTAATCAGATTGATCTTACAGAAAAGGGAAGGGAAGAACTTGCCAAAGGCAGTGGTTTTGAAAAAGAATATTTTGTTTTGCCCGATCTTGGTTTTGAAATAAGCAAGTTTGAAAATGATGATACAATACCGCTTGAGGAAAAAGTTAAAAGAAAAGATGCACTGTATAAAAAATATTCAGAGGCAAGCGATAGAATTCATACTCTTAATCAATTACTAAAAGCTTACACACTTTTTGAAAAAGATGATGAGTACGTTGTAACTGATGAAGGAAAAATAGCTATCGTTGATGAGTTTACAGGCCGTGTTTTGCCCGGAAGACGTTACAGTGATGGTTTGCATCAGGCAATTGAAGCAAAAGAAAATGTTAAGGTGGAAAGAGATTCGCAAACTCTGGCTACAATTACACTCCAGAATTATTTTAGAATGTACAACAAACTTGCAGGAATGACCGGTACTGCCGAAACCGAAGAAGGCGAGTTTTTTGAAATTTATAAATTGGAAGTTGTTGTAATACCAACTAACAGACCGATTGCAAGAGACGATCAGGATGATGCGGTTTATAAAACTAAACGGGAAAAATATAACGCTATCATCGAACAGATTGAAACTCTTAAAAAAGAAGGAAGACCTGTTCTCGTTGGTACAACATCAGTAGAAGTTTCGGAAACATTAAGCAGAATGCTTAAACGAAAAGGTGTTCAGCATAATGTTCTTAATGCAAAGCAGCATCAGCGGGAAGCAGAAGTTGTACAGCACGCCGGTGAGTTAAGTGCTGTTACTATCGCAACAAATATGGCTGGTAGAGGTACAGATATTAAATTAGGTGCTGGTGTTGTTGATAAAGGCGGTCTTTATATTCTTGGAACTGAACGACACGAATCAAGAAGAATTGATAGACAATTAAGAGGTCGTGCAGGAAGACAGGGCGATCCGGGAACTTCTAAATTTTATCTTTCTCTTGAAGATGATTTGATGAGATTATTCGGAAGTGATAGAATTTCTTCCGTGATGGAGCGAATTGGAATTAAGGAGGGTGAAGTAATTCAGCATCCGATGATCAGTAAATCAGTGGAGCGTGCGCAGAAAAAAGTTGAAGAGAATAACTTTGCAATCAGAAAAAGATTATTAGAGTATGACAATACAATGAATTCTCAGCGTGAAGTTATTTATTCCAGAAGAGAAAAAGCTTTGCAGGGCGATAGACTAAAAAGCGAACTGTTAGATTTGATGGAAGAAATTGTTGAAGAAATTGTTGATAAAAATTTTGAAGATGTAAATGTTCCTGCAATAAAAGAGCAAGTACTGCAAAGTTTGCTTGTGGATATTAAACTTGAACCGGAAGAATTTGAAACGCTTGGTGATGATGGAGTTAAAAAACGCATAATTGATGCGGCAAATGATTTTTACAAACGCAAAGAAGAAATGCTTGGTTCAGAATTGATGGCACGATTGGAACGATACGCAGTTTTAAGTGTACTTGATCATAAATGGAAAGAGCATCTGCGTGAAATGGATGATCTTAAAGAAGGCATTGGATTAAGAGCTTATGGACAAAAAGATCCATTAGTTGAATACAAAGGTGAAGCGTTTAAATTGTTTGTTGAACTTTTAACTCAGATTAGAAATGAATCTGTTTCATTTGCATTTAAATTCTTCCCGCAGGCAGCAGAAGAAGTTCAAAGAAGAAGAACTGCACCTATTAGGATGATGGAAAGCAAACAGAGCACAGAAAATATTGGATTATCAAATCGACCGCCGCAAACAAATGCTGAAGGTAAAGTTCAAACAGTTAGAGTTGAAAATAAAATTGGTAGAAATGATCCCTGCCCATGCGGAAGCGGTAAAAAATATAAACAATGTCATGGTAAAGCATAACGGAGAAAGCTATGAAAAAAATTGAAGCAATTATTCGTCCCTTTAAACTTGATGATGTAAAAGAAGCTTTGGTGGAAGAAGGAATAAAAGGTCTTACAATATCCGAAGTTAGAGGATACGGAAGACAAAAAGGACACACTGAAACCTATCGCGGAAGCGAGTACCAGATCGAATTTATTCCAAAAATAAAAATTGAAATTGTTGTTGATGATAATTTACTTGAGAAAGTAATTGATGCAATTTTGCGAACTGCAAAGACCGGACAGGTTGGCGACGGAAAAATATTTATTTATGATGTTCAGGACGTAATTAGGATCAGAACTGAAGAATCCGGCAGCCAGGCTTTGTAGAAAAAAAATGCCTTTTTCTTTTTGCTAAGGTTTAATAGCTTAAACTATGATTTTTAGAAACAATACAAGCAAGTTTACCACAATATTATTTCTTCTGCTTTTTTTAAGCGGATGCTCAGTATGGGATAATTTTACCACCTACTTTAATCTATATTATAACACCGCAACACTTTTTGAAGATGCCGAAACGGAAATACTTTCACAAAAACGTGATTTATTTTCTAACGATCCGTTAGTAATCTCCGGCACTGCAAAAACATCATTAATTAAAGTTGTTGAAAAAAGTTCAAAACTTTTACAGTTCAACGCATCTTCTGCCTATGTTGATGAAGCTCTTATTATGCTTGGAAAATCATTTTATTATCAAGGTAATTATCAAAAATCTAAAAGAAAATTTGAAGAACTGCTTGCAACCGATATTGATGATGATGAGATTATAACAGAAGCTAATTTGTGGATAGCAAAAAATAATTTTGAACTAAGAGAAAACACTCAAGCACTAAAACTTTTAGAAGAAGTGCGTACAAAATCTGTTGAAGAAGATTATGATTACATTATTAAAGATTCATATATTCAGGAAATTAAGTACAGACTTAGAGAAAAAGATTATCCAAAAGCCATAGCACTTGCCAATGAATTTGCAGATGCTTATGATAATGATCAAACGCGGGCACAAATATATTTTGAACTTGGAAATCTATATACACTGATTAAAGAAAATGATAATGCAATTTTAGCTTATGAAAAAGTTTTTAATTACTCGCCTGATTTTGATCTTGAAATAATTACAACAATTAAATATGCAGATGCGTTACGCAACGGCGGGCAAACCCAAAAAGCTCTTGATGTTTTTGAAGATATCAGAACTAAAGACAAGTATATAAACTCTTTTAACGAGATTGATTTTGAAATTGGAAAAACTTTAGTTGCACTTGGCGAATTTGACAGAGCAATGGATCAGTTTAGAATAGTTGATACAACATATAAAAATACTCCGTTTGCTTCTGCTTCAAATTTTGAAATGGGTGAATTGTTCAGAACAAAATTTATGAATTATGACAGCGCCGGATATTATTTTTCAAAAGCAGCATCTTCAAATCCGCCTAAAGAATATGTTGATGAAGCAAAAAGTAATAACCTGCTTTTTGCAAAGTACTCTAAGCTGCGCGGTGAAATAAATAAATTTGATAAGCAGCTTTATTATTCCCAAAACCTTGAAATATTTCAGAAAGATTCATCAGAATATCTTGCGGACTCATTAAAAATTATGGATGAGTTTCTTGCACAAAAAGAAATGGAAGATATTTGGAAAAATGTTGGAGTTGATACATCATCAAACCAAATAGATTCTTCGTTTATTAAAGACTCGCTTTTTGTTAAAGATAGTTTAGCACGGGTTGATAGTTTAGTACAAATTGGTGAAATATCAGCTTTTGATACCACCGGTTTAGAATCTCGTTTGACTAAGTTCATCAACCAAAAAAGAATTGATGCCATTAACGAAAAAAAGAATAAAGATTTTTTAGCGATTCGTAACCAGGGACAGGTTACACTTGATAGTTTGAATTTTAAAGGTAATCCTCCCAGACGATTATCGATACCAATCGATTCCGCAAAATCAATAATTTCTAAAAATAATTTGGAGCTTGGTAATCTGTTTTTAACGGAGTTTAATGTTCCGGATTCTGCTTATAACTTTTACAAGCAAAATCTTGATGAATATCCTGGTACAAATTATTATCCAAATACTCTTTACGCTATGGGCAGTTATTATTTAACTGTTAATGAAAAACAAAAAGCCGATAGTTTGTTTAAAATTATTTATGATAATTATAAAGACAGAAGCATTGTTAACGCTGCTGCGGATAAATTACAATTACCATTAATCGATCTTAAATTTGATCCGGCAAAAGATTCATACGCATCTGCGGAGGATTTGATGTTGTCCGGAGATTTTCGAACTTCTGTTAGCAAATTTTTTAATATATATACAAACTATCCAAAATCCTCATTAGCACCGCAGGCATTGTATGCTTCGGCTTATATCTTAGAAAATGATTTATTTCTTTTAGATTCTGCGGCAGCCGTTTATGATACTTTGATAGCAAAATATCCAACTACTGTTTACATAAAAAAAATCTCACAAAAAGTTACAACGTACAAGCAGGAAAAGGCAAGGATACAAAAAGCACTGCAGGATAGTTTAAATGCGCTGGCAAATACTCAGACAGATTCTACTTTGATTGCTGTAAATGATATCGATCAAACCAATCCGGATTTAGTTAGTGAAGAATTAAGTGAGTCAGGTAAAATTGATGAAACAAAGATGCCGGTAAATACTGCAAATGATAATCAATCGTTAAATCCGAACATTCAAAATATTGTTCAGACAAAGAAAAAATTAGAACCACTTTGGGATCCTCGTAAACATTTTAATTGATTTTTTTCTTAGAGTTAGTGCTGATATGCGATACCGAGAATTGTTAGATATTATTGAAGAGGGAGAGAATATACAATGTGAGTTTAAAAGAAAATTTTCAACTCACGATAAGATCTCGCGGGAAATGATTGCATTTGCAAACACTAAAGGCGGATATGTTTTATTTGGAGTTGATGATGATAAAAAAATTATAGGTGTTGAAAGTGAAAAAGAAATCACCGAACTTGTAAAAGATGCTGCTCTAAACTATTGTGAACCTCCGCTTGATTATTCCATCGAATACAGAGAAGTTGACAGCAAAGAAATTGTAATCGTAACTATACCCGAATCAGAAAAAAAACCACATCGCATACAGGATTATCAATCAGAGCTTGATATTACAACTGCAATAGTTCCGATTCGTGTTAATGATAAGAGTGTTCAGGCAAGTAAAGAAATGATCAGAATCCTTCGTGCGCAATCAAATCAATCAGCGCTAAAAAAATATGTACTTGGTCTAACAGAAAAATTAGTGTTTGAATATCTATCTAAAACAGAAAGAATATCTGTTAAAGAATTGAGTAATCTTGTAAACATTTCAGAACGAAGAGCCTCACGAACATTGGTGAAAATGGTTCGTGCAAATCTGCTAATGATCCACACTAAAGATAATGGCGAAGAGTTTTTTACTGCAGCGATGTGATAATTTATATTTTATCAAATACTTTTCTCATCTCAAAAATTGCAATGCCATAAGCTACTGCAACATTTAAAGATTGTTTAATTCCGTATTGCGGAATCTCAATTGAGTAATCACATAAATCTAAAACCTCCTGAGAAACGCCTGTTATTTCATTTCCAACTACGAGGCAAATTGGAAAATCACTTTTTGTAATTGTGTTATAGGGTTTGCTGTTTTCTGTAAGTTCCAAAGCACAAATCTTAATTCCTTGTGCTTTAAGGATTTTAATTGCTTCGATTGGACTTTTGATATACTCCCATTCTACACTTTGAGTAGAACCTAATGCAGTCTTTAAAACATCTTTGTTTCCTGTTGATTTATTATTTGTCATTCCTAATTCAGCTTTAGCTGATGATGAATCTGCAATTTTATTTTGAGTAATAGATTTCTCACTCGATGACTCGTTCGAAATGACATTATCAGGTTCTATCTGCAAAACTGGTAAAGGTGGATGTGGAGTATAGCCGCATAAAATAAGCTTTTCAATCATTGCGCCATCTGATGTTCTGAATATCGAACCAACATTATAAGAACTTCTGATAGAGTTTAATAAAACGTAAACCGGTAGTTTTTTTACGGTGTGAATATTTTCAAGTGTACTTCTGTTCGCAGAAATTTCATCGTGAGTAAGCTTACGCATTACTCAACTTTATCTTGTTCAAGTTTGTAAGCTAATTGTCCGCACGCTGCAGCAATATCATCACCCTGAGTATATCTAACCATAACAACTATATCATTATTTCTAAGCGTGTTTACAAATTCATCAACCCGGAATTTTTGCGATGGCTCCAACTCTTTTGCAAATCCTGTTGGATGCATGTGAGAAATCGAATTAAACGGAATAATATTAATTTTACATGGAAGTGATTTGCACAATTTTATCAGTGCATTTAAATCATCATTTCGGTCATTTAAGTCACGTAACATTACATACTCAAATGTAAGTCGGGTATCAGTTTGTTTTGCATAATATCTAACTGCTTCCAGGTTTTCTGCCAACGAATATTTTTTATTTATCGGCATTATTTTATTGCGTGTTTCTTCAAACATTGAGTGAAGCGAGAACGCCAACTTTACTCTCAAACCGCTGTCTGCAAGTTCAATAATTTTAGGTGCAATTCCCGCTGTAGAAACAGTTACACGTTTTAAACTAATATCCTTGGTTTTTCCTTCTGCAAAAATTTGAAGTGTTTTTAAAGTGTTGACATAATTAAGTAACGGTTCACCCATACCCATATAAACGATATTAGAAATTTTATTTTTCCCATAATCGTTTGAAGCCATTAGAAATTGATCAATTATCTCACCGGAAGTAAGATTTCTTTTGTAGCCCATCAAACCGGTTGCACAAAATTGGCAATCGAGAGGGCAGCCAACTTGTGTGGAGATGCAAAGTGTTATTCGTTTTGGTTCCGGAATTATTACTGATTCAATTATCAGGTCATCATGGGTTTTAAATAAATATTTTCTTGTGCCGCTTTTTTGTGATTGAGTTGCGGAAACTAAAGTAAGTGTATTAAGCTCGCAGTAAAGATTTAATTTTTTTCTAAGATAATTTGGAATCGTGGACATATCATCAAAGCTTGTAGCCATGTGTCCATAAATCCATTCAAAAACTTGATCGCCTCTAAATTTTTTTTCATCTGCGGCGATAAAAAAGTCTTTTAATTCTTTTAGGGTTAATCCCTTAATTACGGTTTTGCTAACCGATTCCTCAGTTGTACCTTGTTCAATCATTTTGCAACACTACGAAATAAGATATGTTAAAAAAATATTTAATCAGGATATTAACAATCATCCCCGATTGATATATAAGGATTATTCCTTTATTTTTGAAATAAAATTAAACCCTAAAATCAACAGGGTTAAAATTAACAGGTTTTTATCAAAATTAAAAAAGGATTTGAAATGAATTTTGATCTCACCGAAGAACATTTAATGATTCAAGAATCTGCAAAAGATTTTGCGTTGAATGAAATTGCACCTTCTGCAGTTCTAAGGGATAAAACAGCAGAGTTTCCGTATGAGATAGTAAAAAAAATGGGCGAACTTGGTTTTATGGGGATGATGGTTTCACCGGATTACGGCGGAGCCGGATTGGATACAATAAGCTATGTACTTGCAATGATTGAAATTTCTAAAGTTGATGCAAGTCTTGGTGTGATAATGTCTGTTAATAATTCATTAGTCTGTTTTGGATTAGAAAAGTACGGTACAGATTTTATTAAACAAAAATATCTTATGCCGCTTGCTAAAGGCGAAAAGCTTGGTGCATTCGCTTTATCCGAACCCGAAGCGGGAAGTGATGCAACAAGACAAAAAACTATGGCGGATAAGGAAGGAGATCATTTTTCTTTAAATGGAATTAAAAACTGGATTACAAACGGAACAACTGCCGACTATGTTTTGGTTATGGCAACTACAAATAAAGAACTCGCTCATAAAGGTATTTCAACTTTTGTTGTTGAAAAGGGAACACCGGGATTTGAACACGGAGTTAAAGAAGATAAGCTTGGTATTAGAAGTTCGGATACCTGCTCGCTAACTTTTACAAATTGCAGAGTACCAAAAGAAAATATTGTTTGGGAAGAAGGAAAAGGATTTAACTTTGCCATGAACACTCTTAACGGCGGAAGAATTGGAATTGCATCTCAGGCTGTTGGAATTGCAGAAGCTTCTTTGGATGCAGCAGTTAAATATGCAAAGGAAAGAAAAGCATTCGGACAAACAATTTCTAATTTTCAAGCAATCCAATTTATGCTTGCAGATATGGCTGTAAAAGTTGATGCTGCAAAAATGTTAACATTTAAAGCTGCGTCACTTAAAGATGCTGGCAAACCATATTTTAAAGAAGCGGCAATGGCAAAACTTTATTCGTCAAAAATTGCTGTACAAAATGCTTTGGATTCAATTCAAATTCATGGTGGTTACGGTTACGTACGCGAGTATCTGGTTGAAAGATATTTACGTGATTCCAAAATAACTGAGATTTATGAAGGTACTTCGGAAATTCAAAAAATAGTAATTGCAAGAGCTTTGCTTGATAATAAATAAAAAATATTTTTTTCTGATTTTATTTTTTTTTCAATTTAGTTTTTACGCTCAAACGGATTGGGTCAGATGGGAAAAATCTGACCCTACTTATCAAAAAAAAGATTCGTACTTGCAACGTGAGTATGATCTTTCTATCAATTCTGTTTCAGATGTAATTATAAAACCTGTAATAAATGCTTATTGGTTTTTCGTATCTGATGTTGACGGCGCTAACTGTCC
>JAGOXU010000193.1 GCA_018059515.1 Ignavibacterium sp. | reverse complement strand
ACTATAAACTGATGAATAGTTATGGTCATCCAACAGGAACAAAAGAGTTCAAAAAGTTAAATGAAGAAGTTGAGATGAATCGAATGAAGAAAAAAGAGAAATAGATATTTAATATTATTATCTTTAGTCATTACAAAATAAGATGCTGAAATAAATTCAGCAAGAACTTAAATTAAGATTAAAAATTCTATGAAAAACATTCTTAAAGCACTTATTCCACCTCCGCAATGGCGATTTGGAGTTCTGTTTAGTATGGGAGTCCTTTTCGGTTTGTTCTTTCTAGTTCTGCATCTCGGAAGAGCAACTTCGTATTTATCAGATAAGCCTGAAACTTGTGTAAACTGCCATGTTATGAATCCGCAATATGCTACCTGGGAGCGAAGCAGTCATGGAAGAGTTACAGTTTGTAACGATTGCCACGTTCCGCAGGATAACATCATAAGTAAATATTTTTTCAAAGCTTCTGATGGATTGCGTCATTCTTTTATGTTTACTTTTCGTTTAGAGCCGCAAGTAATTCAAATCAAACAAGCAGGTAAAAATGCTGTTCAGCAAAATTGTATCCGATGTCATTCAAATGTTATACATCCAGTTTCATTGCGAGCAATCAGTAATCAAAAAATACAGGAAGAAGGCGATGGTTATTGCTGGGATTGTCATCGAGAAGTACCGCATGGAAGAGTTAATAGTTTATCATCAGCTCCGTATGCAAGAGTTCCTGTTTTAACTTCTCCTGTACCTAAATGGATTGAAAAAACTTTAAATAAAAAAGAAAATTAATTATTAATTATATCAGTAGGATTAAAAAATGAAACCAATCAGTGAAGTAGTTAAAAATAAACCTTGGTTAGGCTGGATACTTTTTTTAGGTACAGCAGTAGTAGTTTTTTTAGTTGGCTTGTTTGCATCCTCAATTATCGAACGAAGAGGCGAATCAGCAACTTTACAAGTAGTGAAACCAATTAATGATTGGGAACCGCGTAATGAAGTTTGGGGTGAAAACTATCCGCGTGAGTTTGAATCTTACTTAAAAACACTTGATACAACTTTTGCAAGTAAACATGGCGGATCAAAGAAAATTGATTACCTGGAAAAATATCCTGAGCTTGTTGTAATGTGGGCTGGTTATGCTTTCTCTAAGGAATATAATCAAGGCAGAGGTCATGGTCATGCAATTGAAGACATAAGAAATATTTTACGAACGGGTGATAATCAAGACAGTCCGATGTCTGCAACCTGCTGGACATGCAAAAGCACAGACGTTCCAAGAGTTATGAATGAAATTGGAGCCTCAAACTTTTATAAAAAGAAATGGACAGACCTTGGTCCTGAAATTGTAAATCCAATCGGATGCCAGGATTGCCACGATCCTAAAACAATGAATTTAAGAATTACCCGCCCCGCCCTTATCGAAGCATTTCAAAGACAGGGAAAAGATATGAGCAGTTTTGGCAGACAAGAAATGCGTTCACTTGTTTGTGCACAGTGCCACGTTGAATATTATTTTAAAGGCAAAGAGGAAAAATATATAACATTCCCATGGGATAAAGGTTTTAGTGCTGATGATATGGAAGATTATTTTGATGAAATTGAATTCAGTGATTGGACACACGCTTTATCAAGGGCTCCTATGTTAAAAGCCCAGCATCCTGATTATGAATTGTTTATGACCGGTATCCATGCAATTCGCGGAGTTTCTTGCTCCGATTGCCATATGCCTTACAAATCCGAAGGCGGAATTAAATTTACAGATCATCATATCCAATCACCTTTAAACAATGTTTCTAATACTTGCCAGGTCTGTCATCGCGAAGAAACAGATAGATTACTGCAGGATGTTTATGATAGACAGGATAGAATTGAAGAGTTAAGAAGAATTGCAGAAAAAACTTTAGCTGCTGCTCACATCGAAGCAAAAGTTGCCTGGGATAACGGAGCTACTGATGAACAAATGAAACCAATTTTAAAATTAATTCGTCATTCGCAATGGAGATGGGATTGGGTTGCCGCAGCAAACGCCCTTGGATTCCATTCGCCTGTTGAAGCAATGCGTGTGCTGGGAACATCAATTGATAAAGGCGGCGAGGCAAGAAGGTTGTTGGCAGCGTTGTTCATAAAACTTGGAATAAAATATCCAATCGATATGCCTGATATTTCTACAAAAGATAAAGCACAAAGATATATAGGATTGAATCCGGAAAAGATGAAAGCAGGCAAAGACGAGTTCATAAAAACCACAACAGTAAAATGGGATGAAGAAGCTAAAAAACGTCAGGGATTTTTATACGAGTATAAATAAAAAATTGATAATAGTGTTACTTAGTGTTATTTAGTGTCTTAGTGGTAAAGCACATCTTTCTCCACCTAGTACTAAGGTTCACTTAGAAATCATATTAATTAAATAGGAATAAAATGAAAATATTTTTTTTACTAATAACATTAACTATTCTATTAGTTTTCAGTAATAATTTTGCACAAGACCTTAATGGCTGGAAATTTAGTGGACAAATCCAATTACGAAGCGAAGTTGATGGAAGAGATTTTGCTAATGATACTCACCCATTAACTTATACAAGTTTAAGAACCAGACTTGGCGTTGAAAAAACTTTTGATGAAAAAGTTCAGTTGTTTGTACAATTTCAAGATTCAAGAGTTTTTGGGGAAGAACCAAATACACTTGCACCAATTGATAATATTGATCTTCATCAAGGTTATGTAAAGCTGATGAAGCCGCTCGGTTTAGATATAAATGTTCAAGCAGGTAGATTTGAAGTTGCTTACGGGACTGAAAGATTTATCGGAGCAGTCGGCTGGCATTATGTAGGCAGATCATTTGACGGTGTCAGATTTTCTATCTTACCAGGAAATTGGAATCTTGATCTATTTGCGCTAACAATCAAAGAATCAAACTCATATATCGGAAATGCAAATGCGGCTATATATACATATCCGCAAATGGCAACTCCTTCAACAAGTATTTATGGATTTTGGAAAAACACAGAACTAAATAAAGAAAGTAAATTTGATGTGTTTGGTTTTTTTGAAATTGACAGACAGGATGTTGCATCAAAACCGGATACAAACAGACTTGAACTTTTTACAGTTGGTGGTACCTACTGGGGAAATTACGGTGAATTTTCTACAATTTTTGAAGGAGCTTATCAATTTGGATCTGAAGCAGGTAATGATTTAAGCGCTTATCTTTTATCACTACAATTATACTACAAAACAGGAATTACAAAATTTGGGTTAGGCGGCGATATGCTTTCAGGAACTGATCCGGAATCAACTACGGGTGATGTAAATGTTTTTCATGCAAGTTATGGTACTAATCATAAATTCTATGGCTTTATGGATTACTTTATTAATATTCCAAATAATACATTTACTTTAGGATTAAATGATATTTATGCAACAGCAAACTTTTCGCCAAAAGAAAGTAATTTAAGTTTTGATGCAGCGTTTCATTTATTTATGTCCAATAAATCCATTACGATTGATAACAATAAAGAAAATATTTTTGGTCAGGAACTGGACTTATCTGCTAAATATGCATTTACTGAAAATACAAATATTGTTTGGGGCGGTAGTTTACTTTTCCCGGGTAAATTGTTTAAAACAATTTTTGCTCCAAGAGAAGATACAGCGTTTTGGACTTATTTGATGATAAATGCTACGTTATAGTTTTTTTAGGTTGTCTTAAGAGGATGTGCTTTGTTAATACGTTTGCTTTGTAAACAAAATTAAACTTTTTAAGACAACATTTAGCACTTTACTTTTACATCAATATTGTTATTTTAACCAGTAGAATTAATGAATTATATATAATCGGCAATTGAAAAAAACAGTCAAAAATATTTTAACATCAATAGTTGTCATTGCATTACTTTTTAGCAGTTTTGGGTTTGATATATACAAGCACATCTGTACAACTCATAATTTAAATGCTGCTTCCATTTTAGAAATTCCGGAATGTGAAAAAGAGCATTCCGATTCTTATGTCGTTGATGATTGCTGTAAAACGGAAGTTGAAGAAATTACTAAGTCCCAATGCTGCGATTCTGAACCGGTTGAAGATGCAAATTCAACCTCTCTTTCTGCAATTGATGTTAAATGCTGCTTTACTTCATTTGAAAAAATCAGTCTCAACGAAAATTTATTTCCCCCTGTAGAAAAGAAAAATACATTCATTGATTTTATTTCTGTCACTGTTCCAATTGATCAAATCGAAAATCAAAAATCAGAACAAGTATTTTTTATAAACAACAATCTACCTCCGCCAATCTTTGGCAAAATATTTCTCCAATCAATACATCAACTTAAGTTAGATACACCAATCTGTTAGTTATTTCTTGAACTCATTCTGAGGTTATTGAATAATTCTATCCGGAAAAACGATAGGATATTTCATCTAATTAGTCGCTCAGAATGAAAACTAATATAATTATAACAGAAGGTATAAAATGAAATTAATTTGTTATTCTCTAATTGCTCTGATAATCTCTATAAGTGGATATGCCCAGAGTTTAACAGGAATCGTTTATGAACTTGATGATAAAAATGAAAAGGTTCCGCTAATCGGAACAAATATTTTTTGGGAAGGAACTCAAACAGGTACCACAACTGATGTAAATGGAATTTTCAATCTAAAAAAAATTAACTCAGATCATCTTCATCTTGTGGTAAGCTATATAGGTTATGAGCCTGTGGAAATTGAAATTCCTTTTGATCAGGATACGATTGAAATTACATTATCTGTAAACAGAGAACTAAAAGAAGTTGTAGTAACAGGTACATCGCTTTCAAAATTTATAGATGAGCTTGATGCAAAACAGACAGAAGTAATAACATCAAAAGAATTGCTTAAAGCAGCTTGCTGTAATTTATCAGAAAGTTTTACAACAAATGCTTCGGTTGATGTTCAATTTCAGGATGCTGTAACAGGCGCAAAACAAATTCAACTTCTTGGTTTATCAGGTCTGTACAATCAAATGCTGTTTGAAAATATTCCAACTCTTAAAGGTATCGGCGGTACTTTCGGCTTGGGATATATTCCCGGTCCGTGGATGACTTCAATCAGTATATCTAAGGGTGCGGCTTCGGTTGTTAATGGTTATGAATCAATTACAGGGCAAATAAATCTTGAGTACAAAAAACCGGATGATGTTGAACGATACTACTTTAATGCGTTTCAAAGTTCGCATTATAAAACTGAGTTTAATGCAAATGCAGCGACTCATCTAAACCCAAATTTAAGCACGATGATACTTGCGCACGCTGACTTTAATCTAAAAACTTTTGATGATAATAATGATTCGTTCAGAGATCAGCCAAATGTTAAGCAGTTTAATTTTGTAAATAGATGGAAGTATCAATCTTATAAAGGTTTTGAATCACAATTTGGTGTGCAAGTTTTGAACGAGGAAAGAAGAGGCGGACAGGTTTCTGATTTTGGTTCAAACAATTCCACAACTCCGTATAATATTAATATTGATACAAAAAGATATGAAGTATTCGCAAAAAATGGATACGTGTTTGATGATGAAGCTTACACAAGTGTGGGCTTGATTTTAAATGCGCAGTGGCATGATCAGAATTCTTTATTGGGATTAAGACGATACAACGGAAACCAAAAATCATTTTATGCAAATCTGCTTTTTGAAACTAAAACTGCTGATGATATTCATTCAGTTACGATGGGCGGAAGTTTTGCTTACGATAATTACAAAGAATCTTTTGATGGTTTAGTTTATGATCGAAATGAATCACGACCTGGAATTTTTACAGAATATACTTATTCACCTTCGAACATTATTTCTATTGTGCCTGGTATCCGGTTTGATTTTCATAATCTTTACGGAACATTCTTCACACCAAGGTTGCATTTAAAATATAATATTGATGAAAACACAACCCTAAGAGCTTCTGCAGGAAAAGGATTTAGATCTGTAAACCTGTTTGCAGAAAATTTAAATTATCTGGCAAGTTCGCGTGAATTCATTATCGTAAACAGTCCATCCTACGAAGAAGCTTGGAATTATGGATTGAATCTTACAAGATATATTTCTATTAATGATCGTGAATTAAGAGTTACTGCCGAATTTTACAGAACTGACTTTTTAAAGCAAACTATTGTTGATGTTGATTCTGATGTAAGACAGGTAAGATTTTATGATTTAAACGGAAAATCTTATTCTAATAATTATCAGATAGAAATGGCTTATCAACCAATTGAAAGATTTGATGTTACCGCTGCTCTCCGCTATACTGATGTAAAATCAAATTATGGAAGTGAACTATTAATAAAACCGTTATCAAGTGAGTACAAAGGATTGCTAACTTTATCTTATGCAACTGAAGAAAATAGTTGGATGTTTGATTCATCATTTCTATTAAACGGAGGCGGAAGAATACCAAGTACAAAACAAAATCCTGCTGAGTATCAAAGAGCGGAAACTTTTCCTGCGTACTTAACAATTAATGCACAGATAACAAAAAGGATTGAGATCGTGGATTTATATCTTGGGGTTGAAAATTTAACTAACTATAAGCAGACAAACCCAATCATAGCATCAAATGATCCATTCGGAAATTATTTTGATGCATCAATGATTTGTGGTCCGATTGATGGGGCGAAATTTTATTTTGGATTAAGAATGAGTGTGCTGTAAATAAATGATTATTATTTCG
>JAGOXU010000034.1 GCA_018059515.1 Ignavibacterium sp. | reverse complement strand
CTCTGGCTCTGTAATGATTATCAATTTTTACAGTGGGGATTATAACCTGTGTTCCATTATTGTTTTCAATAATAAAACTTTTATTGATGGTTCTAACAGTAAAAAAATCCAATCCTTCTGTAAAATTTTGCGCTAATAAAGTTTGTAAATCAACATCAAGGTTTTGTGAATCAAACATATCATTAGGCTTAATAACCGTAATTTGAGTTTGCTTTGGAATGTTATTTTCTACAATCTGAGCAGGAGTTATGTAAACTGTTTTGTTCTGCATGTCATGTAAATTAAACTCAGGATCATCAATCATTAGCGTTGTATTAGTTGTTTGACAGCCGATGATAAAGATAAAACCAAGTATATAAAATGTAAGGGTGATAATTTTTTTATGCATTTTTAAATCCAAAGTGAAATGAAATATAATATTCTGATTTTGTGATTATAAATTATTGATTAACATAAGTAATAACAAGGTAAAGTGATTTGTAGTGAGGAAATATCGCCATTTATCTTCAGAGAGTTTGTAAAATAACTTGATAATAAGAGTAATTTTGAAAATGAAAATAGTACTTTGTCCTACACAACAAAAAAATAAGCCTCAATTACGTATTTGTTTGGTGTTAGTGAGGCTTTTTAATAATCATAAAATTATAATTAAACAATAATTCCGTTATGACAAATCAGGTTAATAAAATCTATTTTTAAATATTTAGTTGCGTCAGAATTGATGGAAATATTTCAGCAGGATTTTTTAACACAATTTTTATTAATACTAAAAAGCTAACTGCTCAATTCTTGAAAGTTAAATTGAACTGTCATGAGAGGAAATTAAATTATTAAAAGTCTAACTATTTTAAATGGTTTTTTTATGTTGTGATTTTATTCGGCGACTGATAAATCTTTATCTAAAAATAGTTTTTAGGCTAATCAAATTTAAATCAATAAACTTGCTGCTGATTCATCTAAAAGCCAGATCATATTTCCATCTTCAGGTTTTATAAAATCAGCGGGATATTTTTTTCTTTGATCTTTATTGTTAAGCATTTCAGATACTATTTTACTTTTGTTTTTACCCGTTGCTATAAAAACAATATTCTTTGCATTATTAATTACTTTACCTGTTAATGTAATTCTATTTTGCTTTGTAACAGGATGAACTGAAACAGAACAAATATTTTCAGCTTCCAATAAACTATGCTGATCAGGAAAAATGGATGCAGTGTGTCCATCTTCACCAAGTCCTAACATAATCAGATCAAACCTTGGTTTAGAGTTTTTTAACAGTACATTTTGTTCGATCACCTTACTATACCTTTCGGCTTCTTCATCCGGATTTTCTTCGCCCTTAATTCTAAAAATATTTTTTTCAGGAATATTTATTTTTGATAATAAATTTTCATCCGCCATTTTAAAATTACTTTCGGAATCTGTTGGTGGAACGCATCGTTCATCGCCCCAAAAAATATTTATTTTATTCCAATCGATTTTTTCTTTGAAGTAAGCAGCTAAATGTTGAAAAATATATTTTGGAGTACTTCCTCCCGAAAGAACAAGATTAAATTTATCATTTGATAAATCTACTTGATTGCTTAAATAAATTGAAAAATATTCGGATAGTTCATCCAAGTTTTTAAATATTTTAAAATTATAGCTCACAGTAAGCACCACCTTCTGATAAATTTTTACAAGGATAACTCCATGTTAGATTAGAACCATCAATTAAATCATCTGCAAACTCAGGACCCCAAGTACCTGCTGGGTAACCAAATAACGGAACGTCTTTATCATTTTCCCAGCTTTCAATAATCGGCGTTAAAAATTTCCACGCTTCCAATACTTCTTCAGTTCTTGCAAATAAAGTTGCGTCTCCTTTCATTGTATCGTGCAGCAAACGCTCATAAGCAGGCGGTATTCTTTGATTTGAAAGATCAGAATAATGAAAGTCCATCTTTACGTTTTGGACATCAAATCCGGATCCAGGAGTTTTCATACCAAACTTTAATAAGATGCCTTCATCAGGCTGAATTCTAATGATTAACTGATTGCAGGGATTTGTTGATCCATTTTTTGAAAATAAAAAATGCGGTGTAGGTTTAAAGTGTATTATAATTTCCGTAACCCTTGTAGGTAATCTTTTTCCTGTTCGGATATAAAAAGGGACACCGCCCCAGCGCCAATTATCTATATAAAATTTTAATGCGGCATAGGTTTCAGTCATTGAATCTTTTTTAACACCTTCTTCTTCACAATAACCAAGTATCTGTTCACCTTTAATTTTTGAGTGGAGATATTGCCCGCGAATTGCTACAGTTTTTACTTCCTCTCTTTTTATAGGTCGTAGTGATTGAAATACTTTAAATATTTCACTTCGTATAGCAACCGGTTCTACAGAGGATGGCGGTTCCATAGCTGTTAATCCAACTACTTGAAGTAAATGATTTTGAACCATATCACGCAGTGCACCGGATGATTCGTAATACCCGCCGCGTTTTTCAACTCCAATACTTTCCGCTGAAGTTATTTCAATATGATTTATATAATTTCTATTCCATAAAGGTTCAAAAATTCCATTTGCAAATCTTGCTACTAATAGGTTCTGTACTGTTTCTTTACCTAAATAATGATCGATTCTAAATATCTGTTTTTCCTGCCAGTGTTTAAATAAATCATTTTTTAATTTCAAAGCCGATTGTAAATCATAACCAAACGGTTTTTCAATTATTAATCTTTTCCAGCCGTCATCTTGTTTATTTAGATTAACCGCTGCAAGATTTTGCGGAATGATACCATACATACTTGGCGGAGTTGATAAATAAAATATTGTATTTCCATTTATTGAACTTTTTGATCGTAGTTCGGATAATTTTTCTTTAAGTTTTTTGTAAGTATTATCAGAATCAAAATCACCTGATATATAAAATATTTTTTCTAAAAACTCATCAATCTTTGATGCATCATCAATTTCATGCGCTATTGTAATTGCCGATTTCATCTTACCTCTAAATTCAGCATCCTTGTAATCAGATCGGGATACACCTAAAATAAAAAACTTATCCGGCAGCAAGTTCTGGACATACAAAGAATAGAGAGCGGGTATTAATTTTCTTTTTGTCAAATCACCCGAAGCACCAAAGATTACATAAATGTGATTTTCAACTTTATCCATAATTGTCTCACTCTTTAGTTTTTACAGCGTGTCCGCCAAATTGATTTCTTAATGCCGCTAAAACTTTCATTGCAAATGATTCGTCCTGTCTTGATTGAAACCTTGCATACAGTGATGAGGTAATGACATTTGCAGGTACTTCAAAATCCATAGCTGTTTGAACAGTCCATCTGCCTTCACCGCTATCCTGAACATAATCTTTAAGTTTTTCTAACTTCGGATCATCTTTGAATGCATTGACAGCCAATTCCAAAAGCCAACTTCTAACAACACTGCCATACTGCCAAGCATCTGCAACTTTAGTTAAATTTATTTTATAAGGAGACTTCTCAAGAATTTCAAATCCTTCTGCATAAGATTGCATCATTCCATATTCAATTCCGTTGTGCACCATTTTTACCAAGTGCCCGGTTCCTGATTGACCACAATAAACATATCCATTTTTAGGAGCCAATGATTTGAAAATAGGTTCTACATAATCAACCGATTTTTTATCTCCGCCATACATCAAACAGTAACCATTTTGTAATCCCCATACACCGCCGCTTGTTCCGCAATCTAAATAATAAACTCCATACTTAGCTAACATTTCTGCATGCTGCTGAGATTCTCTCCAATAAGAATTTCCGCCGTCAATAATAATATCGTTCGCTTTCAATAGTCCTTTAAGCAAATCAATATTTTCATCAACAGGTTTCCCTGAGGGAACCATAAGCCAAATGACTTTTTTTTCAGGAAGTTTGTTTACTAATTCTTCTAATGAGTAGGCTGGGATTGCTCCTTTTTTTGCAATCTCATCAATTTTTGCTTTATCACGATTGAACACAACAACTTCATGTTTATCGAGTAGAAGTCGTTGTACCATATTAAATCCCATCTTGCCAAGACCAATAAATCCAATTTTCATTTTTAACTCCAAAATTTTTTGCAAATAACTTTTAGTACTTATTTTAATCTATGGAATTTAATCTAATACAAAAGAGCCATTAAAATTGTAACCCAATTCACATCTTAATTTATAATTCACTTTATATAAAGTTTGAACCCTCGTGATTTCAAGTAAGGTGCATTGCTAAAAAACACTGTCTGGGAAATAAGAACCTTAAAAGTTGAAGTTTTTACAGCAGCTTGTTTAAGCTTAGTTATAAAGTTCATTCCGTGTATGATTAATTTCTTATACCGTTTATCATTTATCATAACCATTTCTAAAAATTGCACGGATAGTAGATTGTGAATTCATTAAAATTACTAAAACAACTTAAATAATTTTCTTTCAGGCAATACTTAAAATCAAACTGAAAAAAGCTAATACGCTTATGAGATACTTTTATTTACTACTAATTATTTCTATCATTCCTTTTGTTTTGATTTCCGGTTCTAATAATGATTCAACAAAAACAATAACGGCGTATAGACTTTCTGAACCGATTGTGATTGATGGTATATTAAGTGAATCAATTTATTCAATTCCTGCTGAAAGGAAATTAACGCAAAAAGATCCCGATGAAGGAAAACCTGCAACTGAAAAATCTGAGGTTTGGATTTCTTATGATGAATCTAATATTTATATAGGCGGAAGGTTTTCTGATGCTAATCCTGATTCTATCGATGCAACATTAATGCGGCGAGATAATGTTGTGGAATCGGATTGGATCTGGATTTATCTCGATCCATACAATGATGATAGAACCGGATATTTTTTTGCTGTTAATGCGGGCGGATCAATTGCAGATGGAACTTTACACAACGATAGCTGGGATGATAATTCCTGGGATGGAATTTGGGAACATAAAACTACTGTTGATGAAAACGGCTGGAATGTTGAAATGAGAATTCCTTTCACTCAATTAAGATTTAAAGAATCTGATAAAATGGTTTGGGGTATTAATCTTAATCGTGATATAAAACGTAAACACGAAATGTCCTACTATATTATGGTTCCCAAAAATGAAAGCGGTTTTGTTTCTAAATTTACAGACCTAATCGGATTAGACAACATAAAACCAAAACAGCGTTTTGAAGTTCTTCCTTATTTTGTTCAAAGAGCACAATATCTTGTTCACGATCAAAATGATCCTTTCTATAAATCAAATCAGTATAAAACTTCAATCGGTGCAGATATAAAGTTTAGTATTGGCAGTAACCTAAATGTTGATGCTACATTTAATCCGGATTTTGGACAGGTGGAAGTTGATCCAGCCATAGTTAATCTTTCTGAGTTTGAAACTTTTTATAACGAGAAGAGACCGTTTTTTATTGAGGGCGGAAATATTTTTTCATTTGGAGATGGCGGCGCTAATAATAATTGGGGATTTAATTTTGGAGTACCGGAGCTAACTTATTCAAGAAGAATCGGCAGAAGACCGCAAGGCTATGTAACGGCTGATGGTTTTGTAAATTATCCAAACGAAACAAGAATACTTGGGGCAGCAAAATTAACAGGCAAGATTGATGAGTCATGGTCTATCGGCGCTGTTTCAGCTTTAACTGAAAGAACATTTGCATCTATCCGAACAGATGATGGTGGAACTGTGGAAGAACAAGTTGAGCCGCTTACACATTATGGAATTTTTAGAACTCAAAAAGAATTTAATTCCGGTAAACAAGCAATTGGGATGATATTCACTTCAGTAAACCGTGATCTTAATAGTGAGAATCTTAAAAACCTTTTAAGCAATCAAGCTTATACTTATGGTGCTGATGGCTGGACATTTTTGGATGATGATGAAACTTATGTTATCACCGGTTCAGTTATTGGTTCTTATACTTCGGGAACAAGAGATTATCTTACAAGATTGCAAAAGCAGCCTTATAGATATATGCAGCGCCCTGATAAAACTTATATGCCGCTTGATAGTAATCTTACTTCTATCGGGGGATATTTTTCACGCATCATGCTAAATAAACAAAAAGGAAATTTTTATGTAAATGCTGCACTTGGAATTATTTCACCAGGATTTGAGTATAATGATTTTGGCTCACAATGGATGGCGGATAGAATTAACGGACATCTTGTAACAGGCTACAGATGGTTTGAGCCGGATGCTATCTTTAGAAGAAAAAGCATTTACCTTGCTTACAACAGAACTTCTGATTTTGAAGATAACATTGAGCGCAGCGGCTTCTATTTTACTTCTTCCTTTCAATTATTAAACTATTGGGGAATAAATATTGACGCATCAACTAATTTTAAATCCGTTTCCAAAACTTTAACTCGCGGTGGACCAAAATTAAATATGCCGACAAATTATTCTATCAACTTAAGTGCATTCACAGATAATCGTGCTAATATTATCTTTTCGCCCGGCATTGGATATTGGCGTAATGAAATTGGAAGTGAGGAGTCATTTTTTGAATTAGGAATTGAATGGAAACCAACTTCCCAAATTAGTTTTTCTTTTAGTCCGGAATACAATACAAACTATACAACATTTCAATGGGTTAAAAATATTTCTGATCAGTATGCAGCAGGCACTTACAAAACTCGATATGTATTTGCAGACCTAAACCAAAAAACTTTTTCTGCTGATATAAGATTAAACTGGATTTTTACCCCAACGCTAAGTTTGCAGTTATACATACAGCCGCTTATCTCTGTCGGTGATTATGAAAAATTTAAAGAATTAACTAATCCTCCAACACTTGATACAAAGTTATATGGGAATGAAGGCACGCAAATAAGTTATAATCAAGAAATTCAGGAATACACAGTTGACCCTGATGCTGAAGGACCAGCCTCTTCATTCAATTTTAATAATCCGGATTTTAATTTTAAATCACTGCGGGGCAATTTGGTTTTAAGATGGGAAGTTTTACCCGGCTCCGTATTTTATTTTGCTTGGACAAACAGCCGAATGAATATTGAAAACCAAGGTGAGTTAAATTTTAAAAACGATTTTAGTAATCTAATTAATTCCGAGTCAGATAATATTTTCTTAGTAAAATTTTCTTATTGGATAGATATTTAATTAAACATAAAATATTTTCGATTAATATTTAGAATGACTGAAGCGATAGATATTGATACATTAGTGTTTACTGAACACATCGGAAATTAATTCAACCAATTGTTTTTTTAGATATGGTTTTGAAATGTAATGATCGAAACCTGTTGCAAGAAATTTTTCTCTATCACCAAGCATTGCAAATGCTGTTGCAGCAATAACAGGTATTGATTCGTATCCGGCAATCTTTCTTATTTTTTCTGTTACCTGAATTCCATTTATTCCAGAACCCAGATTTATATCCATTATAATTAAATCGTATTTAGTATCGATAATTGCATCAAGCGCTTTTTCACCATCAGCCGCAAATGCAACATCATATATTTTTTTTAAGAACAGATTAATTATATCACGCGTTGTTGAATCATCTTCAACTACCAGAATTTTCTTTTTTAATCCCACTACATCTGTTTCAAATTTTAAATTTTTGTCTTCAACTTCAATACTATTAAATGCCGCGTTTTTTTCTTCTTCCAGATCATCAAATTTTTCATCCAAGATTTCTTCTGCAAATAACGGAACTTGAAACGAAAATTCTGATCCAACTTTTGGAGTGCTTTTAACTGAGATTTGTCCGCCAAGTAATTCAATATACTTTTTACAAATTGTTAACCCTAATCCTGTTCCCTGAAAACCTCTGCCAAGTCCCTCTGATACTTGTCTAAACTCTTCAAATATTAATTCTAAACTTTCTTCAGGTATTCCAATTCCAGTATCCTTAACAGTGATTATAAAATTTCTATGAAATACTTCAAGTGTTATAAACACGCCGCCATCATTTGTAAACTTTAATGCGTTGTTAATTAAATTATTCATAACATCTCTTAACATTCTTGGATCCGTTCGAGCTATTACATCGTAATTTGGAAATGATACTTTAAGGAATAATTTTTTTCTGCCTGCTGCCGCTTGAAAATGGAACTTAACACTTTTTACGAGTTCATTAAGATTAACAACCTTATAATCAATATTATGTTTATTTGCTTCTAATCTTGAAAGATCTAAAATTAAATTTAAAGTGTCTATTAACCTCTGCCCGCTATCATGAATAGCTTTTGCCATTTTTTTGTGATTATCATTTTCAATTTCAGCAATTAGTAAATCCGAATATCCTAAAATTCCTATCATCGGAGTTCTAAGTTCGTGACTCATATTAGCTAAGAAAGTTGACTTTAATTTATTTGATTCATCAGCTTTTTCTTTTGCTTCAATCAGTTCTTTTTCTTTTAATTTTAATTCAGTTATATCCTCTGCAGAAAATAAAACACGTGTAACATTATTATTAGAATCTTTTAAGTATGTATTGTGAAAAATTAATGTTCTTACTTCTTTGCCTTTAGTTATTACTTCACTGATAAAATATTCAACTGGTGACCTTTGCCCCCTAATAATCTCACGGTGTATTTGCTTATTCCTTTTTTTATCCTTTTCCATAAAACAAATGTCAAACCAGTTTTTTCCATTCAACTCGTCTTGAGTATAACCAAGAACTTCTTCACCTTTTTTATTAATAAGCTGGATATATCCATCGCCATCAAAAAGTGCAATTATAGTTCCTGCAATATCAAGATATTGTTTGGTTTGATCTCGTTCTTTTTGCAGTTCAAGATTTGTAACGGCTAATTCTTCGGTCCTATCATCAACTCTTTTTTCAAGCTCATCGTTTAAAGTTTCAAGTTCTTCCTGCGTAATTTTTCTAACTTTAACTTCTTCTTCAAGATTTTTTTTCTGATCAAAAAATTCCTTAATAAGATTTGCAAAAACACCGTACTCGCTTTTTGTTTTTAATAGTTTCTGCAATTGTTCCGGTTTGTTAGCCGTAATACTTCCGATGATGTTTGAAATTGGTTTTACAATTTGTAAAAAAAGTGCGGTAGTTATTATAAGCGACAAGAGAAGAAAAATAATAATAAGTGTTAAGTATTCTTTTTTAGCAGAATAATGTTTTTGTTTTAACGAAGGTGATTCATTTTTTGCAAATAATATACTATGCGCTTTCCCTTTATTATCCTTTAATAAAATTAGTGCGTAGATGATATAAGGTTTATCCGAAAGATAATTCAAAATGGAAGCTTCTTCTTGCAAACTTACAATTTTAACCTTTGTGCCTGTCTTTAAAGCGATGCTTTCTAACTGATCTTCATCTAATAAAAATTGTGAATTGTTATTTTGATCCGGCAGGCTATTAGTGATTAAAGTTTTTAGAGATAAGTTTCTTTCCTGTGAAATTGATTGAATCAGATTTAATTCATTTAATTTTAGATAAGCAACTGTTCCTGCAAAAACTAAAAGTACAATAACGATTAGAACTATTAGTCTATTTTCTATTTTATGGAACATATCTTATAAACTATTTATTCAATTTTAATGCGAAGAAAGAAAAACCAATTATTAGAAAAATTTAAAATTGTTTTATATAAAGGTGTATTCAGGAAATGAGGTAAGGTATGCGGCAGCAACATAACTTGGTTTGTAACATAATTAACCTATGATTCATCAATCCTGTAAATCCCATTAAAATAAATCAATTACACAGTTAATTATCGAATTAAAACTAAAATACTTTATTGTTTCTTCAGACTATTTTGCTGCAAATCAGCGTAAATTTTTAAAGATTATATTCCTTAATTGTTTTTGATTAAACGGCTTTGCAAGAAATCCGGTAAATCCTTCTTTCTTAAAAGTATCCTGATCCATCGAGGATGTGTAGCCGGTAATCGCAATGATTGGAGTTTTACTGTAAGCTTCAATTTTTCTTATTTCTTTCATCAACTCTATACCACCGATGCTGTCTTTAAGATTTATATCCATCAAAATTATGTCATACGAAGCTTTACTAATTGCGGTTAAAGTTTCTTCATAATTGTTTGTGTGATCCATCTTTGCGATATCATTAAGAAAATATCTCATGATATCCACATTCATCAGGTAATCTTCAACAATTAAAAGATGCGGAACTTTAGCAGCTTCACTCGATTTACTCTCAGTTGCTAATTGTACACTCTCTTCAATTTTTTCCGGAACAATTGGAGCAAACGGCAGCGGCAATAGAATTGAAAACGTTGAACCGGCATCTTCTGTACTTTCAACTTCAAGTGTTCCGTTTAAAAGTTTTACCATTTTTTGAGCAATTGTTAATCCTAATCCTGTACCCTCGTAGCGGCGTGTAACACCTTCACTAATTTGCCGGAACGCATCAAAAATTACATTAAGATTTTTTTGAGGTATTCCAATTCCCGTATCTTTAATTTTTATAACACAAAATTTTCTATTCTCTGCATCAACAAGTTCATCAGCAATTATTTTTATGCCGCCTATTTCTGTGTACTTAAAAGCATTGTCCAAAAGATTTTTTAATATCTGTTCCAAAAGTTTTTCATCGGATGAAACAATAATATCTTCCCTTGCAATTTCAATTTCTAATGCAAGTCCTTTTTCGCTTGCAGTAGTTTTATAAGTGTAATCAAGATATCTAACAAAATGAGAAAGATTAATATCAGTATAGTTTACTTTTATTCTTTCAGATTCAAGATCAGAAAGTTCGATGATAGAGTTAAGAGTGTTTAGCAGCCTGTAACTCGATTTTATTATTTTGCTTGACATCTCAACAACGTTTTCATCTTCCGATTCTTCAAGCATTATCTGTGAGAATCCGATTATCGAATTCATTGGTGTTCTTATTTCATGGTTAAGATTACCAAGCAGATGGGTTCTAAAAACATTAATACTATTTGCCTTTGTTAAGGCTAATTTTAATTCTATCTCAAGTTCTTTTTGTTGAGTTATATCCTGTTCAATTGAAAGATAACGAACAATCTCTCCATTTTTATTTTTGATTGGAGACAATGATAGTGATGCCCAGTATGGAACACTGTCTTTCTTAACACTTATCACTTCGCCGCGCCAAACATTTCCCTTTTTTACTTTATCCCAAACTACATTAGCATCTTGATTATTAATCGGTTTTATTTTGGTTGACTTTTTACCTGCAATTTCTTCAAAATCATAACCGGTAAGTTCAGTATATCTTGGATTTGCATATTCAATAATGTTCTCGGTATCAGTTAGTAAAACAGAAGCAGGACTTTGTTTTACAATTTCGGATAATATTCTTAATTCATTTTCGGTATGTTTTCTTAAAGTGATATCGCGATTAATTGATATGATAGCTCTTTGCCCCAGATAATCAGTTAAAGAAAAATTTGTCTCAAAGAAAATTGATGATTTGTCCTTTTTAACAGCGTTTAATTCAAAGGTTTCTACTTCCTTCTTATCTGTTACCGTACTTACTTTTTCAGAAATAAAATTAGCATCAGCACACAACTCAAAAATAGATTTGCCAATCAACTCCAATTTATCATATCCAAAAGTTTCACATGCTCTTAAGTTGGAGTTTAAAATTATTCCTCGTTCAGGTTCAAAAATTATTATAGGATCGTGTGCATTCTCAAAAAGATTTTTATAATCCTGTTCAGAACGCTTAAGTTTATTTTCAGTTAATATTCTTTCAGTGATATCCTCAGCAATACCAATAATATTAGCTTGATCATCAAAACTGCCGTTTGCGTTTTTGATACTTGAGCTTATCCATCTTGTACCGCCATCGGGTCTAACAATTCGGTATTCTAATATTCCGGAATATTTTTTATCTGATTTTGCAATTTGAATTGCTTCTAATAATTTTTTGCGATCTTTGGGATAAATTGAGTTTAACCAAATTGAAGTATCATCAATTACTTTCTTCCCCTCAATTCCCCAAACCCTATTAAAAGCCGGACTAACGTACTTTAATTTTTCTCCATTCTCATCACTTGTTAATGTGAACAGAACAATATCAATATTATCTGCAATTTGTTTTATCCGTTCTTCACTTGTTGAAAGCGCATTTTGGGTAGATAACAAATCAGTTACATCGTGTATAGATTCAATTACTTTTGTAACTCTTCCGTACTCATCTTTTAATGGAGAAAACAAAACATCAACATAAGCTGCAGTTCCATTTTTATTTTTATTGATATGTCTTACAAGTTTAGAGTTTCCCTCTTCAAAAACATTTCTTAAAGCACATTCGGCGCCGTTATCGCAGCAAGGAACATCAGAGTTATATGTTATGTGATGACACTTTTTGCCTATTATTTCATTTACACTGCGCCCGCTGCGTTTTATTGCGGATTCATTAATATCAATAACATTGTAATCTCTATCGATAACAATAATATCTTCGTGCATGCTGTGCAATAAGGATTTAAAATAAGCTTCACTTTCGCTAAGCGCTACTTCTGCTAAAATTCGTTCCTTCTCAACAGCGATACTATTTAAAGCAAATGCAACATCTTCACCAAGCGTATATAAAAGTTCAGTTTCAACAGTATCAAATGAATATACATTATCGGAAAGTATTATTAGATAACCATAAAACTTGTTTCGATATTGGATTGGGCAAATAGCAGCAGATGGATTTTTGATTTTATGGCTGTTAAAAATTTTATCAAATAAATCTGATGCCTCATTACCCCGCAGAACTGTGGGTCTGTTTGCCGGTAAGCTTTTATTTATTAGATCAATAATCCTTTTATTATAGATGCTTTTATCTATATCACCCTTATAAGATTGTTTAAATATATCAGATACAGAAATTCGATTGGATTTAGGATCTAATTCATTACAAACACAAGCTGCAACATAGTCTTTAGAATTAACAAGAATGTTACAAGTTTGTGCTAACAATTTTTCCGGAATACTTTCTTGTATAATTAATTTATCAATACTTCTAATCGCAAGCAGCAGTTGGTTTAAATGTTTAAGCGATCTATCGGTTGAAGATTTGTAAATCGCTGTTTCGATCATAGCACCTAATTCTTTATCTCTGACCGGCTTTGTTAAAAACCCATAAGTATGGCTGTCTTTACTTCGCTCTATTGTTTCTTGATCTGCATACGCGGTTAAATAAATTACAGGTAAATCCGCTTCTTTATGAATAATATTTGCTGTTTCAATTCCGCTTAGCTCGCCTTTTAATTTTATATCCATCAAGATGCAATCAGGTAATTCACGCAAAGCAATTTTAACAGCTTCTTCTCCGGTAGCAACTGGTCCAACAGTAGCATAATTCATTTTGTGAAGTGTTCTCTGAAGTTGAGAAGCAACAATTGCATCATCTTCAACAACAAGAATTGTATTTTGGATTTTGTCAGTCTTCATAATCAAAACTGATAATGTAGTTTGTGCCGCTTTGTTGTTCTAATTTAATTGATCCAGCCAACTGATATTTAATCCAAAAATTTACAAGCTTTAGTCCAAGCGAATCGGTGTTTTCCCAATCAAAGTTTGGCGGTAATCCAACTCCATTATCCGAAATTGAAATTGTTATTTTTTTATTTTCATTTGTAAGTGAAACATCAATTGCTGGAATTTTTTCAAACCGATCAGGAAAAGCATATTTCAAAGAATTAGTAAGCAGTTCGTTAATAATTAATCCGCACGGCATTGCCGTTTCAACATCAAGCGAAACATTATTGGCATTTACAGTAAAACTAATTTCCTTACCCAAACCAAAGGCTTGTATAACGTTGGATGTAAGTATATTTAAATATCCATCCATATCAACCTTTGCTAAATAATCAGATTGATAAAGCTGTTCATAAACTAAGGACATTGTGCGTGCCTGCTCTTGCAGTTCTTTTAAAAATATCTGTACTTTTTCATCAGTAATTCTATCAATCTGCATTTCGATCAGATAAATCATAGCCTGTAAATTATTTTTTACGCGATGATGAACTTCTCTTAGCAGAACATTTTTTTCAGCAAGAGCGGCTTGTATTTTTTCTTCTTCTTTTTTCCGTTTTGTGATGTCTTGAGAGTGGGCAATTATAATTTTTTTACCAAAGTATAATCCATTATATACTTTAACATTTTTTAGTAAAATAGTTCCATCTTTTTTCTTGCTCCAAAATTCAAATTCTTGAGGTACACCATTAAACGCATCAGCTAATTTTTGTTTAACTAATTCAATATCATTTTTACCTGGCACAGAAAGCAATTCTGCAGTTTGCCCAATAAGTTCTTCTTTTGAATATCCACTGATATTTACAGCACTATTGTTTACATCAATAAAATGACCGAATTGATCTTGGATGTAAATTGCATCTTCAATGGTATTAAAAAGATTTTTGTAGCTCAGTTCACCTTCTATTAAAGCTTCTTTTGTTTTTCTTTTTTCATCAATGCTTTGAAGCAGTCCGATTATTTGTAACGCATTATTACTTTCATCACGAGTAAATATTGTCAATCGTATTTCAAACCAGCTATAATTTCCGTTTTTATTCTTTAATTGAATTTCGAAAGGCATTAAAATGCCATCTGCGGAATCTTTTAATTTTGTTAATGATTTTTTTACAAGTTCTCTATCATCAGCGTTTAAAATTCTCGTACCAATTTCAAATCCATTTTCAGAAAATTCTGCAATTGGATATCCTAAAAATTCATTAGAAGTATAGTTAGAGTAGATTATTTTTTGAGAATTGATATCCATAACGAAAATAATTCCCGGTGTGGTCTGTAAAATTTTTTCCGATAATAAGCAGTTGATTTCAAACTTAACATCAGGTTTTTCTTGCGCTTGGAAAGTAGTATTTGTATCGATCATTCTATTAATTGATGCCTTCAGTAAACAGATAATTTGTGACAATTTTTAATAATTATACCACTTTTATGCCACATTACTTTTTTTGCCTTGCTTGTTTTGATCCAGCCTAAAAAATAATTCTTAAGTTAATGGCTATTAGTTTTGATTCGTTTTTGCGATAAAAATCGATAATTATTTATTAAAACAATTTTTCTCCAAAAATATTTATCAAAATAATTTTGATAAATATTGATTGAGTTTTTTGATTAGGAAAATTTTTCCGCAGAACTATTTTTTTTACACCAGTATTTAAGCTTCAGATTATTATTTGGTTATTGCAGTAATTGTGAAAAAAAACTCCGATCCTTTGCCGGGACTACTTTCAACCCAAATTTCACCGCCATGTTTTTCGATAAAGTCTTTGCACAAAATCATTCCCAACCCAGAACCTTTTTCATTTGTTGTTCCCGGAGTTGTAAAACTTTTGTTCATTCCAAATAACATATTTTTTTGATTTTCATCCATACCCACACCGTTATCTTTTACAGAGAACTGAATCATTTTATCCAAACGAGTTGCAGATAAAATAATTTGCCCGTTTCTGTTTGTAAACTTTATAGCGTTTGTAACAAGATTATTAAAAATTGATTGCATCATATTTTCATCAGCATAAACAAATGTTTCTTTATCAAGTTTATTTTGGATTGTAATATTTTTCTGTTCACTGTTTGATGTTAACAATGCAATTGTGTTTTCTGAAATTGAATATGCGTTAACTGATTCTGGATTAAAATCTATTCTGCCTGTTTGCAATCTGCTCCACTCTAAAAGATTTGTTAGCAGCCCGATTGTTTGTTTGGATATTTCGACAATGCTTGATGCAAATTCTTTTATTTCAGATTTCTGAAGGTCTTCAATATCATCCGCAAGTATTTCTGCATATCCAATTAGTGCTATAATTGGCGTGCGTACATCGTGGGCAATGATTGAAACAAATTTATCTTTGGTATCATTTATCTGCTTAAGATCTTCTGCAATTTTAACTATCTGTGATTCATTTTGTTTTTGATTGGTTACATCTCTTAGGAGCATTAGAATTTCATTTTTATGACTTTTAACAATGCGCGCTTCATAATGTTTTTCAGAATCATGATTTTGCATTTTAAAATCATAAGTTTTTAAATGACCTGATGAATAGGATTCCCTTATCATTAACTGCAGTTGTTCAGCTACAGCGTGCGGAAAAATATCCCAAATCTTTTTGCCAATTATATAGGATGGTGAAATAGGAAACTCAGCATTGTTACCCGCTTTAAAGTCAGTAAACTTTCCGTCTTCGGAGAGAATAAATAAAATATCGGGCAGCGCTTTTATAATTGCGTAATCACGACCAATAACATCGCTTATCAATTCATCAACAATTTTTCTTTCAGTAATATCCTCGGCAATACAATCGTAATAAACTGAGCCATCAACGCTATCGTAACCTTTTTGAACAAATTCATTAACATAAACAGCACGTCCATTTTTGTTACGCCATTTAGATTCAACGCCTTCGGTATTATTTATCTTAAAGAAATGTTCTTGATATTTTATTGCAGAAAAATTTTCACGAAAAGTTTCATCACGTAGGTAAACATCAACTAATTCATCAAAGGAATTAAAACCAAGCATTCGTAAAAAAGTTTGATTTGAGTAAACCGGTACGCCGGAAGTTGAAATTCTGTAAAAAGCAAAGTGCGGGCTTGCGTGAAAGCCTGAAGAAATATTTTCTTCCTTAATTAAATTTTCTGTTGTTTGCATCAGTTTAATAAATCAATTTTCTACAAATAGCATGCTTCCTTCCAAAAGTTTTTCAAAAATCGATTTGGTTATTTGCTGCTCTCCACCTTAATCAGAATTTTGAACTTGATATGTTTTACAAGTTAAGTGCCATCCGATAAATTGCTAATTCTCAAAATGGGTTTAGAACAATCGCAATTTTTGACGCTAAAAATGTTTATTTATCTTGAAAAAAACGACCTTGTTTCTGCTATTATAAATGTTGTGCATAAAAAACTCCGAATGGCTGATATTGTGCAGGATTTTTTTTTAACAACATTCCATCCCTAACGGGACTTTCTATTTTAATTTATTTTTTTTCTAACAACTTTTGTCCTGAAAGGAGTGGAAAATATTGATAATCCCGTTAGGGACAAGATGTTGGAAACTAATTTTTTAAATTAATAAAAATTTTTTATGGATAGATTTTTACGACAGGAAAGATAAGCGTTACTTTTGTACCCGTTTGCTTACGACTAACAATTTCAAACAATCCGCCCATAAGTTTTGTTAGCTTGCTTGCAATTGCTAATCCCAAACCAGCACCTTGATACTTTCTTGTGTAGCCTTGCTCTTCCTGCGAAAAAGGTTCCAGTAAATATTTTATATCTTCCTGATTCATTCCCTCGCCTGTATCTGTAATTGTGATGTATGCAAACTGGCTAAACACAAAAGACCTTAAAACAACTTTTCCCTGCCCTGTATATTTAATTGCATTTTCCGTAATTGCGCAAACAATTTTTTCGAGCTTCATCCAATCAGTTTTTATTACAACTTCTTGATTAGCAAGTTCAAGCATAAGTTCTAATCCTTTTTTCTCTGCTTTTTCATTAAGCTTGTTGTAAGCTGATTTCAAAACTTGATTACAATTAAGATTAACGTAATCAAAAATCATTTCACTCGATTCTATTTCAGACATATCAATTATGTCATCAAACAAATGGGATACTCTTGATAAAACTTCTTTTACAAGTACAACTAATTCCGAAGCAGTTTTGTAATCATTTGTTTTGATACTTTCTTCAAAAATTTCTGCGTAACCGGAAATGGCATTAAAAGGGGTTCTAATTTCGTGAGACATGTTTTCTATAAATGAAGATTTCAGTTTATTTAACTGAACTTCTTTCTCATAAGCCGCACTCATTTTGTTTTGATAATTTTGCTGATCTGTTATGTTGTTAAAAATTATCATTATATAAGATTCATCTTCTGTGCTGATATCCATTAAAGAAACTTTGCACTGATAATGAATTTGATTATGCTTTACTTTGAACTCAACAAACGGCAGAGAGTCCTGCAAAAGTATTTCTGCATTTTTAAGAATAAGCTTTAACAAATCATTTGTAAAAACTGATTTTAAATCAGCACCTGCAAGTTTGGTTTTATCAAGATCAAAAATTCTAAAAAATCCATTGTTGCCTGTTTCAAAGAGCAATTTATTTTTACTCCGTTTTAAAATAAAGAGCGGGTCGCGGATATTATTAATAATTGATTTTAATTTATTTTCAGATTCCTTTACAATAATATTTTTTTGAACATAATCTGTTATATCATGTGCAATAAGCATAAAAGTATTTGATGCTGCACCTGTGTTTGAAAATGGAGTTAGCTGAAGTTCTTTAAATAAAATTTTTCCTTTTTCTTTAAACGAAATAATTTTAACCCAGCTTTGCTTTAAAAAGAAAGCTCGCTCTGCTGTTAGCAAATCCGCTTTTGATAGAAAATTTTTTAACGGTACACAAAAAAACTTTTCATACAATTCATCAATCGTAAAACCTAAAATAACCTCCATCGATTTTGATAAAAAAGAAATTTTACCGCTTCCATCAATTGTCATAACCGGCAGGTTTGCATATTCAATTGCTGCATGGATGGAGTTGATTCTGTTTTCAAGAATTACTTCCCGTTCGGTTAGATGAAAAACTATAAACAAGTATTGAGTGTTGTCTAATTCAATTTTTTCAATCTCAGCATCATATTCGCCAAAGGACGATTCGGATAAATTTTTAATGCGCAAATTAATGCTGATGTTGGAATAACTGCTTTCAGAAAAATCGGATAAAAGTTCCGAAAGATTTGCATCAGTTTGCATTCCGGAAATATGATTAATATTATTTAATCCAAATGCTATTTGTGCAGATTGATTTGAATAGACTATTGTATTGTTTCTATTTACAACAAGAATTGGTTTGCATTCCACAGTTGCATTAATCGGAATATTTTCCCCGTAATCAGAAATAGTTTCTTGCATAGCAAGTTCTTTATGGTTTAACATTTATCTGCTGTATTCTGATTAATTTTTTATCATCCGGGTTGTAAACATTAATTCGCAGTTTATTGCTAAACGTTTCCCCAACAATTTTTTCAATAAAGAAAATTAAGTTTCTGTGAATTAGTGAAATCTCGTAACGCAAATAATTTTGTATTTCATCAATCAAAAAATCACTTACATCCTGATTGTTAGAACTTTTTGAAATGATACTATCGTAAGAATTAAATCTATCATACAAACGATTTAGGTATTGAGTATCTGTTGCGACCTCTTGCTCGCTGTAAACTTCAGAATCAAAATCAAACGAGAGAAGAATTTGATACTCATGCGCTGATGAATTTATCGCGGCATTATTAATAATTTTATATAAAATATTGTTAACGCGGATATCGTGTATGTTTACCTTTGTTTGAAATAAAAAATTATCAACGCCAAACTCAAGAAAAAATTCATCGTTATCATTTTGTTCTAACGATTTTAAATTCCATTTAAGCTGTGTTAGATATTTGAATGCAGATGAAAAACTTAGCGAATCTGAAATACCGGTTTTGCCGCGCACAATTCCGGGCAATGAATGCAGCCCGCTTATAAAGCGCGAATTGTTTTTAAATTCTGCTGTTGATGCTATATTTTCTATTTTTTTGAGCATTTTTTCCCAGTTCTTCACTCTATTATCGAAAAGTAAATAAAATAATTGAGGCTGAGAAAAAATAATTTAATCGTCACCCTAAGCAAATTTTGAAACCAAGAAGGGTTCTAAAAATGTTTTATAAATGTCAATATTTTTGCAGTAAAAATCTTAAAACCTTGGAGGTTTTCTTACCGCTTGAGTCGGCTATATTAATCTAATTTAATCATATTGGTATCATCAGAATAATTGATGATTTGCGGATTTTCGAGATGTGTTAATTGCTGAACAAATGTTTGAATTCTTTCAATTGCCTGTTTCATTATTTCAAAATCTTCAGCGGCTTGATCTGATGATTTTGCAGAAGATGATTCCATTAAATTGTTCATAGCAAGTTTAAGACTGCTAAGCGGATTATTAATTTTATGTCCAATTGTACAGGCAAGCTCAACTACAGCTTTAGAATGTTCAATAGTTTTTAATTCTCTTTGCAGATTAAAAATTCTAATTCCGGATCTGATACGTGCAACAAGTTCCTGATTCTCAATCGGCTTCATCAAAAAATCATCAGCACCAACATCTAAACCGGTAACACGATCTCTTAAAGAGGTGCGTGCTGTTAAAATTATAAAATAAATAATTTTTAGTTTCTCATTATTTTTTATTTGATTGCACAATTCCAATCCGTCCATAATCGGCATAGTCCAATCAGCAAGAATAACTTTTGGTGTAAATGTTTCCAAAAGTTTTAGCGCTTCTTGCCCGTTGTTAGCGGTTATAACTTCAAAATTATTTTTAGTTAAAAGTTTTTCAAGAATAAATCGCGTATCGCGTTCATCCTCAACGACTAATATTTTATCTTTTTCAATCAATTTGCTAAGTAGTTATTTATTTTTATTAAAAAGCGATTGTAATCCAAAATTGGTTTAGTAA
>JAGOXU010000033.1 GCA_018059515.1 Ignavibacterium sp. | reverse complement strand
CGAGAAACAAATTCCGTAGCTCAGTTCTCCGAACTGAGTATGGCATATTAAATAATTCGAATGCCAAAATTTTAAAACATAACTTAAAAATTAAACCACAAACTCGGGACGGAGTCCCGAGCTACGGAATTAAATTTAACAATACTTGCCCAAACGCAATAGGTTACATTATATACAAAAAATATAATTTGCCAAATGTGGATTATTAGCTTTTCTTTATTTACTTTGCTCACGGGAATTTGGTTTTACACACTATGCTATCACTAAAACCATCTTACTTTCTTACATTTGATTCTTAATAAACTATTTCAAAATATCTTTTAAAAGAGGGTTCACTATGAAAAAATTTGGGTTACTTATTATTGTATTTGTTTTTTTTATAAGTACACTGCATTATCCACAGATATTTACACAAAGTTTTAATTTATCCTCTACACTCACAGACTATTTTAGTGATCCACCATCAACTGATCAATTTAGAGTTATTGGTGTTTCTGGTGGAGGAGCAACAATAGATATAGTTTCAAACTCATTGGTTATGACTAGAAATTCAGGTAACTCTGCATATGCTGAGAGAAATTACAATTTCTTAACATTACCTGCGGGATTATTATTTCAATTTGATTTTTCAGTGTCAGGCACACATACCGCGGCTACAAATGCCTTTTATGTTTACGTAGGTGCTGATGTTGCAAATACAGCTGGCAATCCATCTAACGCTAATATATATGCGCGTTTTTCTATTAACACAACTGCTAATTCTAATGAATTTCAAATTCGGGATATCACTAATTCGGCCACTAGTCCAAATATTTATACAGGGACTCAAAGAATCACCTGGGTTTTAAATAACACTGGTGGCGTAAAAAATTATCTTGGCCCAAACGGTATTAACCAAAATATTGATGATGATAAAGCAGATATATGGGTTGGAACAAATCTTGAATTTGAAAATGTTAACGTTCAAACTATTACACAAAATATTTTAAGATTTAAATTCTTGGCTAGTTCTTGGACAAATGGAACTACTTTTTCAATTGATAACATATATGTTGACGATGAAAATGCACTACCAGTCGAACTAACATCCTTCTCTGCATCAACAATCGGCTCTTCAGTTAAACTAAGCTGGAATACTGCAACTGAAATTAACAACTACGGTTTTGAGATTGAGAGGGCTTCACTTTCAGCTTCGCCCCTCCCAGTCTGGGAGAAGATTGGTTTTGTAAACGGCAATGGAAACAGCAACTCACCAAAAGATTATTCTTTTGTTGATGATAATGTTACTGCAGGTAAACCTGCCTACCGGACAGGTAGGTATTCTTACAGATTAAAACAAATAGATAACGACGGACAATTTGAATATTCTAAAACTATTGAAGTTGATATGAATGGAGTTAAGAAATTTGAGTTAAGTCAGAATTATCCAAATCCATTTAATCCTGCAACAACAATTAGTTTTAATTTACCGGAAGCCGGAAATGTAAAACTAACACTGTTTGACATTCTGGGACAGGAAATAAAAACACTTGTAAATGATTTTAAGGGATCCGGTGTACACACAATAAACTTTGATGCAAGTGAATTGAACAGCGGAATGTATATTTATAAAATTGAATCTAACGGTTTAACACAAACCCGCAAGATGACTTTAATTAAATAGCGACATTTGTCGCCTCGTAGATAGCTAAATTAGTAAAAACAAACGAGGAGACAGATGATTAATAAGAAGAAGATTCTGAGAAAGAAGGCAGATAAAAAGTTTAGAGGAATATTTGAGATGGGAATTAAATAACCTACCATATTTTTTTTATGTTGGTGAGCCTAATTCCTGATGTTTTTCGCATGTAGTAGTAATAGAAGAAATCGATTAATGTAAAAAACTGCAGGAGAATCTATATGAAATTTCTATCCACCCTATTACTATTTTTTCTGATTAACATTTCTTTACTTGCACAATATGTTCTTGATCCAACCATTATTGTTTTGCCTGATCAGGATGTAACAACTGAGTCGATTTCATTACCTGTTCCCACGTTCAAGGAAGATGTAAAATATATTGGAATGGGAAAAACAGGAACAGCCAACGGCAGAAAAATAAATGCAATGATGTACAATCCTGCATTACTAAGCCGAAGCAGATTTTCTGTAGATGGGTTAAATATAAGTGTTAGCCTTCCTCCCGAAACTTATAATGCCGCAAATTTTCTAAACAACAATTTTGATGAGTTTAAAGACGCTTTTTCTTTAAAGGAAGTCTGGAGCGGTGTGCAGGATTTTAAGAGTGCTACTGATGTAAATCAGCAGCTTGCTGCATTAAGGAAAATTCAAAACGGATTAAGATTTCCCAATGAACTGGTTTCACGATTTTCCGGTCCTACTGATAATCCGATTACACACGGAATAAGAACTATTCCTTCTCTTGCTGTGCAGGTTGGAAATTTTGGTTTTACCCTGTACGGGGTTGGGCAATCTGCTTTTCAGGTAGTAAACAGTACTGTTCTTGATGCATTACTCAAAGTGCCTATCCCTGATGATGTTAATAATGCACAGCAATTAGCCGATGCAATACTTTCTCTGGAGGGTTTACTTCAGCCTCTTATAAATTTAAATGATTTTAAAGATGCTGAACCTTTCGCATACTCAATTTCTTATGCAGATGTGGTGGGAGCAGCAGGGTATTCTTTTAATCTAACACCCAAACTTAGTATTGGTGCAAACCTCAAAGTCGTTCATAGAAGATTTTCTGCCAAAAAGCTTTTGTTGGAAGAATATGATAATATTCTCAATATTCTTAAACGTGATCTTAACCAATCAGTAACAGGTTTTACTTTTGATATTGGAGCACTTTATAAATTACCTACTAAAACAGAAATAGGTTTGACAATTCAAAATATAATTCCTGTAAAAAAGATAAGTTCTACTATGTCAACGGATGTAAGTGCAACAGGTTATGATTATAAACGTGATGCAAACGGAAACGTCGTACTAACTGCGCAGGGAGATACAGTTCTTCAATCGCTCTATCAGAAATATCATGTGCATATACCTTTCGATTTGAAACTGCCGATGATTATAAACCTGGGTATTATTCATCCGATTACAGAAAACTGGGATATTGCTTTTGATTGGAAAGATATTTCGGAACAGGATCTCCTGTACGAGGATTATCTGCAAAGATTTAATATAGGAACTGAATATAGACTGGATGCTATAAAAGATATGCTCGGGGCTGCATTCAGAGTGGGAATGGCAGATAAACATTTTACCGCGGGATTAGGACTTAACATTTACAAAGCTGTTCAAATTGATGGAGCTTATGCCTATGATGCTTTTGTTGGATCCTATTCTTATTATGCTCAATTGCGAATAGGCTGGTAAAAAATGATACAGCTTACGATAGTAAAAAAATAAGAGATTCCGGCTCATACTTTATCAATAGCAGCTTTGAGAAAAAAATATTTAATGTTTAGATTATTTTTTTATTTACAGATTTAAACTGCCTCAATGATTGTTTAAACTCACTTTATTCCAATCATTAAATCCGAACCGAAGCTTGTATTTTTTCTTTCGATGTTATTTAATCCCGCTGATTCAAACCAAGCTCTTATTTCGGACTCGGTATAGGTATCTCCGTTAGCTGTACCAACAAGCATATTAAGTGCAAACAATGCTCCGTGGTAAGGTTCAGTTCTGTTTTCATTCATTATAAAATCACTGATTATTAACATGCCGTTTGAGTTAAGAGCATCTGCACATTTTTTAACTAAAATTTTATTTTGTTCATAACTATTGATGTGAACAATTGCAGATAGAAGTATTAAATCATAGCCGTTATCAAAATCTTTTTTGTGATAATCACCTTCAATAAAACTAAAATTATCAAGTAATCCCGCTTGCTCAACATATTTTTTTGTAAGTGGAATTACATGCGGTAAATCAAGTACAACCGCCTCAATTGAGGGATTTCTTTTAACCATCTCCATTGAAAACGCCGCTGAGCCGCCGCCAACATCAAGTATTTTTTTTGTATTGAGAAGGTCAATCATCATTGCCAGAATTTTTCCCTGCTTTACTCCGCGATAATGCATTGCACCAATAAACGCATCAACCCATTCATCTTTTTCACTTTTATTTTGATTTCCGATTACTGAATTACCTTTTTTTACAGATTCAGTAAGATGACTCCAGGAATTCCATAAATGATTTGTATGAAAAAGCCCGCCCATAAAATCAGGTTTACCTTCAATCAAATATTTTGAGGAAAGATCAGAATTATAAAATTTTGCCTTAACTTTTTTCAGAATTCCCATTCCGCAAAGTGCATTCATAAGCCTGTCTGTAGCTCTGTGGTCCGTGTTTATTTCTTTTGAAACAACTTCAGAAGTCATTAAATGAGTATCAAGTACAGTAAAAATTTTTAACTCAATAGCTGATAATAAAGCTCTGCTTTCACGGAATGCATTTGCCAGTTGGCGGATATCTTCAGATGATTTTATTTCTGACATATTAAACTCTTTTTTTTCTTATACAAATTTAAGGTTCTGATAAACAAAAATAATTATCCATATCAGTAAGAATTAATATTGTTTAATTCTGTATTTGGCTTAAAACAAAACCGAACAAGGTATCTGATGATTTGATTTATCAATTTTAGATGTTCTATATCTCACTCTGCAATTTCATGATTTAATATTGAATTGACAAACTTGATTAATGAGTTTATGTTAAAATCAAAATAGAAACATTTGAATTTTAAATAAAAATCTGGAGTACTATGAACATTCCTGTTATGCCAAAATCAATTATCTCAATAATCAATTATCAATCGGATGCAATTGTTAGCAAGCAGCTTCTAAAAAAAAGCAATGGTACAGTTACGCTTTTTGCATTTGATAAAGATGAATCATTAAATGACAGCACTTCACCGTATGATATACTGATCCATATTTTAGAAGGCACAATTGATCTAAAAGTAAATGGTACAACCAACCTTATTAAAGCAACAGAATATTTTTCGCTTCCAGCAAAAATTCCTTATTCAATTGAAGCAAAAGAAAAAGCTAAAGTGTTACTTACTGTTATTAAATAAATTACTTTTTTTTCTGATTTAATTATTCACGGTTAATACTTTAATTTTAGATATGATAGAAAAAACAATCTGCATTGATGGTGTTGGAGAAATATTGTTTAGATACAGCAGTCGTGCTCGTTATCTTAATATAACTGTAAAACCATTCGTTGGTGCTATAGTATCAATTCCAATTGGAATGAGTTATAACAGTGCGGTAAGAATAGTCAATGAAAAAAAATTATGGCTTCTTCATCATCTAAACAAGATGAAGGATTTTGAAAAGCTGCAAACTATTTTTGATGAGAATTCCGGGTATTGTACTAAACACCATAGATTAATTTTAAAAAAATCTGATAGGAAAAATATTTCTGTAAGAATATCTAAAGAAAAAATAAATGTGGTTTATTCATCAGAATTAAAAATTAATTCTACTGAATTACAATCAGCCATAAGATATGGAATTGAACGAGCGCTTAAAGTTGAAGCAAAAGAATACTTACCGGATAAAGTAAAATTATTAGCAGCAAAATTTAATTTTGATTTTAATAAACTTGCTTTAAAGAATATTAAATCAAGATGGGGAAGCTGCTCAAGTAAAAATAATATTAACTTAAGTATCCATTTAATGCGTCTGCCGGAGCATTTAATTGATTATGTTATTTTACACGAATTGGTTCACACAGTTCATCACAATCACAGTAAAAGATTTTGGAGCTTGCTTGATAAAGTAACGGGCGGCGCAAAAATATTAGATAAAGAATTAAGCAAATTCCGAATTTCGATTTATTGAAAACAGCATTTTGAGTTGTATTCAAATGTTTTTCTGTGAGATTATAATTTCCACAAAATATTTTTTTATTAATTTCTTTAAAGATGACTAATATTTCTCTAATTTAACTTTAGACAACAAATTTTATTAACAGATAACAAAAAATTATGAGCATCAAAAGATTTACTGTTTTCAATGTTTTTTTATTTACTCTGCTTTCCGGTTACTTGTTTGCACAAAATTATCCGGATCAACTTTACGTTTCACGTATTGATTCGATTTATCAAAACATAGAAACTAATGTTGGAATGAAACTTAGCAGCGATGGTAAAAGCATTATGCTGCAGGATAGTGTTAATGACGGCTATATTATTTTAAAACCACAATCTTCAGTATCACCATTTAATGAAGGCTTACCATCTTGGAATGGAAGTGCATCGGATGCTGACAATGGTTTTAGAGTTCAAATGCGATTTCCTTACGGCGGCGGCTGGTCTCCGTGGTTAACTGTTGGATATTGGAAAACAAATATTTATGGAGCTTATTCAAAACCTACTTACGGCGGTGGTTTTATAGATTATGATTATGTAAAGTTAAATTCATATCAAAGTTCCTGGCAATTTAAAATCCTAATGAAACGTTCATCAGTTTCAGTAGAATCACCAACTATACACAAACTAAGTTTTTTTGTTAGCGATAGCCGAACAACAAGTTCTGTTAATATCACAAACATAGTTAATGATAATCCGGCAGCAATTTTTATTCCCACAACTTTTATTTGTCAGTATAATGTTGATCCGGGAATAGGTGGAAATATTTGCTCACCAACTTCGGTTGCTATGATTTTAAAAAGTTATAATATTGATGTTGACCCGCGCCAGTTTGCAATTGATAATTATGATACAAATTTTGGAATGTTTGGCATCTGGCCAAGAGTTGTGCAAAATGCATCTGAGTATGGTTTAGATGGCGCTGTTACTCGATATAGAACCTGGAGTGAAACACGAGAAGTGCTTGCAAATGGAGGGAGGATTTCAATGTCGGTGGGTTCGCCACTTTATCCTAACGGTCATCTGATTATGTTGGCAGGATTTACCAGCAATGGAACACCGATTGTGCATGACCCTGCAAAGCAAAATGGTTATTCTTATATCTTTAATAAAACTTCATTGTCACAGTCCTGGTTTATTAAAGGCGGAGTTGCTTATACATTTTATCTTGCAGATAGTGTTGCGTTACCTGTAGAGGATTTAAATAATTCTTTGCTTGCAGATGATTATCAGTTAATGCAGAATTATCCTAATCCATTTAATCCAAGCACATCTATTTCTTTTTCCATTCCCCAGTCTGGATTAGTAAAGCTATCTGTTTATGATATACTTGGTAATGAAATAGAAATTTTAGTAGATGATTATCTTGGTGCAGGAAATTATACAACTTCATTTAACGCTAAGAGTTTAGCAAGTGGAGTTTATATCTATAGAATTCAAACAGAAAATTTTGTTAAAGCAAAACAAATGTTGTTGATTAAGTGATACGTTTACTTAATCGGAACTCTTTATGTGAATATTAAAAAAAAGTTTTGATAGTTAATATTAAGTAACCTCAATAAAAAAGCCTCAGAAAAATTATCTGAGGCTTTTTTGTATTAATAGGAAAGATGAAATTTTTTGATTTTACTTCATCAACATCATCTTGTTAATCTGTGTAAAGCTGCCTGCTGTCATTTTGTAAATATACATTCCGCTTGCAAGATTACTTCCGTTAAAATCAACAGAGTAAGAGCCTGCTGCTAAATTATTATTTACTAACTCTGTAACCAATTCACCTGTAATTGAATAAACAGCAATAGTAACTTTTGAATCGAATGGAACTGTATAGTTTATCTTTGTTGTTGGGTTGAATGGATTAGGATAATTCTGAGATAAACTAAATGTTAATGGAGAAGTAATTTCAACTTCAACTACATTTGAATATGCGAACGTTCCATCAAAATCAACCTGTTTTAACCTGTAACTATATGTTCCACTATTAACTTCGTTATCTGTAAAGCTATAAGATTGAAGCTGTGTGGTTGTTCCGTTGCCCTTTACAAAGCCAAATGTTACAAAATCACCAACAGACTTTCTTTGGATTTCAAATCCCTGGTTATTTGTTTCAGTGGCTGTTGTCCATTTTAGTAAAACACTGCCATTAGAGTAGCTCGCACTAAATGCAGTTAATTCAACTGGAACTGGAATAGAAGCTTCATCTGCTCCTTTGTAAGGGTCTGTTAGACTTCTTAAATCACCATCAATATCAGTAGTAATTCCTGCTATTGGTGTTCCAGCTAAATCAATGTCTCCATTCGATGAACCGGTTAGATGAAGATCAGTTGTAGAAACAAAATTAACTGATTTACTTACTGAGTTTAGGTCCTGGGTTGTAACCTGCCAAGCTGCTAAGTTAGCATACAATGTACCTTGATAATTTACAAGATTCTGATTTGAGAAAAGATTATTAAAGTTTGATGCAAGAACTGATGTTGCAGGAATTAAACCGATAGCGGATGAACCTGCATTACCTGTGTGATTGTTTATTAGAATATTATTTTTCAGATCAATATTTACAGGTCCCGTTCCGTTTGTATGATTACCAATTGCATAACTTGTTAAAGTGGAAGCATTATTATTTATTACAATTGTATTGAAATAGATTTTTAGATTGCCCATATTTTGTGATGAGCGTAATCCGATTCCATAAGTACTTCCCGTCTCATCTGAAGCACCAACATTAATCATGTTGTTTACAATGTTAATTATATCTGTTGGTGTATTTCCGTTGCCTGCCAAAGCAATACCGATAACATAAGTGCCGGCAACATTAGATTTTTCAAGTATGTTGATGATGTTATCGCTTATCATCAGATCTCCGACCTGCCCTGTTATATAAATAGCATGAATATAACTGTTGGTATTTACTGCAGTAGTTGGTAAAACATTAATCGTGTTCCCAATTATTTCGCTGTCTTCAAGATAAATAGTAGCAACACCACGTGTACCGCAATAAATTTCGTTGTTTACAAAACTAAATTGGTTTGCAATGCCTCCACCGCCCCAAGGTGCAAGACCGTCTCTTCTTACTGGACGTAATGCAGTTCCAATCTGGCAGTTTTCAACTTTTAAGTTCATAACACCGCCAAGATCATTAACTACTAAACCATATCTAAAATTAGTTTGACCAGCAAAAATATTTTTGATCATAACATTTTTAAGAGTAACACTGTCAGCATTTGCATTATTCAAGGCAAATGGAACATCAACAACAGGCGCTAATTGCTCTGTAGTTACAGTAAGGTTACGGCTGTTTGTGCCATTATTACTTCCATCAAATGTAACATGACCGGTATTAAAACCAATCATGAATGGTCCGTTACCAACAGAAGCGCTTGCAGAAACTATTAGTGTAACATCTCTGCCAGGTGCAGGTTTTACCACAACATTATTAGTTGCAGACAAATTCGCATTAAAAGTAAAAGAATTTTCTCTCAAAGTATCTGCATCTAATAAAAGATTTACTGTCCCTGTAACTAAGCCGCTATTAACAGCAGTTACTGCATCATTTAGAGTTGCAAATCCTTGTGGATTAATTCCCTGTGGAATATAAAAATCACCTGCTAAAGGTGTTCTTAAATCAACTTGATACGCACCGAATCCATTATTTGTAGAAAGTACGTAAACATTAAAAAGATATTCACTAACCTTTTGGATTGATAAATCTCCAAGCCCGGCTGCTGATGTAGGACCCAATACAGGTGTTACACCAAAAGCAGTTGCTAAAGTAGGATCACCGCCTGGTATTTTTAGAATCTTTGCATTATTTGCAGTAACGAGAAGATCATTGGCAGCTACAAATTCACTTCCGGAAAAAAGATTCATAAATCTTAAAGCACTGCCGGATGATCCAAGTGCAGTACCTGGAATAGTTCCAACTAATGTTCCGGTTGAAGTAAACTTTTGTGCATTCATACCATGAGCGTTAAAATAAAAATCTTCATTTGCTAATGGACCAACAGCTGCACTTGAAAAAGAAACTAAAGGTCCAACACTGATAACTGTTGCAGAAAATGTAGCGCCATTGTCAGTTGTTGTAAATTTAACAACTTCACCGGTAGCAGCAGCATTGGCTGCCCAAATAATAATAGAATTATCTGCTGTAGAACCTGTAACTGTAAACTTATCGCCTAATCTATACCCAGTTGCAGAAATATAATTGATTACTTCAACAGGCGCAGCTGCTTCACTTGTGTATTTGTAAACTTTAAATGCACTTGTGGATGAATTGGTTGTTAAGTTACAAACAAATATTATTCCGTCTGTAGATACTTCAACATCGTTTAAAGGATATGTTCCGCCGGAAATAACTGCTACATCAAGCATCGAAACGGAATCACCAGTTACAGCATTGTAAACAAAAATTTGTTTACCGCCTAAAGCAGCATCTCGATTAGCTATAAATAGTCTATGATTACCGCCAACAAGACCGTAGCCTATTCCACGTGTTAAACCACCTGCTTCCCAAACTGGTTTTGTACCAGCAGTTGCAGATTTTTCCCAAAGTGTTGTCACCTGGGAGTATCCAATGCTTGCAATGAAAAGCACTGCAAAAATTGATAGTATTACTTTTTTCATGAGTTCCTCACTGATTAAGTTAGAATAATTAGGAATGAATTAATTAAGATTTGCAATTTTAGAATTGTTCGTTTCATTTATCGAAATAGTTTGTTAACGATGACCAAATTTAATTAATATTATGTACAATTACATCAATCCACTTATTAAAATTGCGTTTTTTATGTTGATCTTTAGAGATAAATATCAAAAGTAAAGTGTATGTTTTTTTTGACTTCGAGCATTCAAAAAATCAGGTAATTACTTATGTAAAAGTAATGTAAAACTACGTTTTATATCTTTATATCCATTATTGTTTAATTAATTTAGCTTATACTTTTATAACAAATTCGTTTAAAACTTATAATGTCTTTCGGTTTTAGGTTTTGAATAAAAAGAGATTTAAATGGAAAATATATATCATAAATTTCACATCCCAGTAATGGGAACCGGTCATTCAATTGATTCACCAATACGTGTTGCACATTTGGGTATTTCATCCGTAATGTCAATCGTTGATGATATTTTGATTGAAAAAATTGGCAAATACTATGCAAATAAATATTCAATTCCGTTTGAAGAAACTTCTAAAAAAGATTTGTATGCAAGATCAAAAAGAATAACAGCTTACTTAAATGTCGTTGATAAAATAGTTGCTCTTAAACTTAATGAAATTAAACTTTTGCCTTTCTTTGAACAAAATGAAAAGACAAAATATTTTGAGTTGTTACCTGATGACAGTCCATTAAAGAAAAAGTATAAAAATTTACTAAAGATTGATGATGAATCTGAAAAAGAGAAGTTGAGTACTGAACTAACTGAATTAATGCAAGCAGGCTCTATCGATGTAAACATAATGTCTAAAGTTGATAGAACTAATTATGCAAAAGATGGTGCAATGTTAAGCGATGAATTCAGCGATGCGAAGTCAGCTTTACGTGGATACGCCGAAAGCACTCTTACTTCAGCAATAGTTTTTTCTGCTGGATTTAATAGAACTCTTCTAGGATTTATTCCACAGTTTAAAGATTTTTACCGTGATGGAAGTGGATCGATAAAGAAAAAAATTATTATTAAGGTTAGTGATTTTCGTTCAGCTATGATTCAGGGAAAGTTTTTAGCTAGCAAAGGACTTGAAGTTTCTGAGTTTAGAATTGAATCAGGATTGAATTGCGGCGGACATGCGTTTGCATCACAAGGTTATCTACTGCCATCAATCTTACAAGAGTTTACCGCAAAGCGACACGAGCTTGCAAAAGAATTTATTCCGCTAATTAAATCCTATTACGAAAAACAAAATTGGGATTTTAACGAAACCCATTTTAATTGCGAACCATTAATTACAGTACAGGGCGGTATTGGTACAAGCGGTGAAGCACAAAGACTTATTGAAGATTTTGGATGCGATTCGACTGGATGGGGAAGTCCATTTTTATTGGTTCCTGAAGCAACTTGTGTTGATGATGAAACTTTAAATCTTTTAATCAATGCTGAGAAAGAAGATTTGTATTTAAGTGATGCATCGCCCCTTGGAGTTCCGTTTAATAATTTAAGAAATACTGGTTCAGAAAACTGGACAAAGAATCGTGCTGAAATTGGTAAACCGGGTTCACCATGTCCAAAAGGATTTTTAGTTTCGGATAAACAATACACTGATAAACCAATTTGTAAAGCTTCACATCAATTCCAAAAAATAAAAGCTGCCGAAATTACATCGATGGCAATTTCGGAAAATGAAAAAGATGAGTTGTTAAATGCAGTTTATGCTAAAGTTTGTTTGTGCGATCATCTTGCAAACGGTGCACTTATAAAATTGGGTATCTCACCAAAAACAAAATCTCCGCAATCAATTTGCCCGGGACCAAATATTGTATGGTTTAACAGACAATACTCATTGCAGGAAATGGTAGATCATATTTATGGAAGAGGTGAGTCTTTAGTTGCTGAAGATAGACCGCATATGTTTTGTCAGGAAGTTGAGTTATATGTAAACTATTTTGAAAAACTAATCAGTACAATGGGCAGCACCCCAGCAGAAATAAATTATTTAGAAATATTTAAACAAAATCTTGAAAACGGAATTGAGTATATTCTAAAAATTTCTGAAGAAACAGCTTATCCAAATGAGAATTTGGATTCTATTCCTGACTTTGTAAATGCCCAACGCAATAGATTAAATATGCTGCACTTACAAAAAACTGAAATTGCGCTTGCAGTAAATTTCTAAACTAGTATTTTGCAACCAACTTCAAACTAAATTGCAAAAAAAGTTTTGATTTCACAGCTACAAGCATTTTCTATCGCTAAAAATATCGTTCCTGATATCGAATTAAGAGGAGTGCGAATTTCGGATCAATTATCTGATAATAAAAAATTATCCAACCTGCCAAAAAACTGCTGGTACTTCAGTTACGCTAACGTTCCGATAGCCTATTTAAGCTGCTCAAATGCAGCTAGGGTATTTTTGTGCATAAGTAAGGATGATGGGGAAGTGAAGTTTCATCAGGCTGCTCTTTAGATGCAGCAGCCGCTATTACAAGTGTTTTAATCTTTGTCGAAATTTATAAAATGTAGCAATTGTTCTAAGCCATTGATTAATTTAATCCTCACGAATAATAATTATTCTCCTATTAGTACTTCTACCCTCAGGGGTATCATTATTCGCAATCGGCGAAGTGCTTCCAAGTCCGAATAGTGTAAACTGACTTGAAGAAGGTCCTTGCGAAATCAAATACTCATATACAGATTTTGCACGATCGTACGAAAGTTTTTTTAGAAAAGATGTTGATCCCTGATTATCTGTGTATCCTTCTATTCTCCATCTGCTATCAGGTTGATTTTTAATATAGTTAGCAATTTCTTTCAAAAGAATCTTCGAAACTTCTATTAAAGCAGCAGAATTACTTTCAAAAGTATCGTCACCTCTAAGTATGAACTGATAGAAAGTAACGTCTCCAAGGCTGGTTGAATCTGGTAATTCATTTGAAACACTATCAATCGGGCAGCCAAATTCATCAACTTTAACATCTATCGGTGTGTCCTTACATTGATCTCTGTAATCAGGAACGCCGTCTTGATCAGAATCTTCAGGACAACCAGTTGAATCAACTTTTAAATTTGTGGATGTCTCAGGACATTTGTCCAGATAATCTGGAACACCATCATTATCTGAATCCAACGGACAACCATCTTTATCTACTATAACTCCGGCGGGTGTCTTGCTGCATTTATCAAGATAATCAGGAACACCGTCATTATCGGTATCAATCGGACAACCAAATTCATCAACAGAAATACCAAGTGGTGTATTTGGACACATGTCTTTGCTGTCCGGTATCCCATCACCATCAGAATCAAAGCTGCCACTGAACGCATAAGAAATTCCGATCATTCCTGTTAAATAAGTGTCATTATTTTTAGAAGCCGAAACATCTTCTAAGTAATCTGTGGAGGTAGGATGGTAACTTAATTGTGTATTTATACTAAATCGTTCTGTTAATTTTATTTTTAATTCACCTTCTAAATAAAAACTAATGATGTCTTTTTTATAGACATCTGCCTTATTAAATGGGCGTACTTTTCCATCTGAATCTTTGGGGCTAAATCTAAGAAATGAACCACCCACCGAAATAGAAGGAATAACATAATCACTTAGCGCATAGCCAAAACTTATTCCTGTACCTATTTGGATAGCATCGGTTGAAATGTGATTAGGGATTTCACGCGGTCCATCGTTACTTGAAATTAAATCTCTTGTATCATCAAATTTAAGCGTTAAGCCTCCTGCAAATGCTTTAATACCAAGCCGTGCATTTTGAATTATTATTGGGTAATATTCTATTGAACCTTTGACCGCAGGACCGGCTGTGCTGGTTTTATAATCTGAAAATCCATAAGAAAATCCGCCATTTAGCGAGAGAATAAAATTTTGTAGAAGAAAGTTATTATCGGTTGCGGCGGATTGGGAATATAATTGTTGTATCGGCAAGAGCGATATAAGTGTAAGAGCAAATAATATTTTGAAATGTTTAAGCATAATGTATTTTTAATTTAGACTAAAGATTAAGACAATAATCAGAATAAATCAGTATAATTATAATTATTTGTGCAAAGATAAGAAAAGACTTTACCTGATAACAATAATCAATTGCAAAATTATTTGAGAAAATTCGCTGCTTAATTATAGATTAATTTCATTCTGAAACAATTTAATAGTGTAAAATTGCTTTGTTTTGGAAATATCTATGATTTTATATCCTGGCATAACCATTGGAGTAAGTGATTTGACAAAACAAAAACTAAGTTACTTTAAATTTCATAAATATTGTTGTTGGTTAAGCCCGGGCTGAAACGCTCGGGCTTTTTTTATTTGAATGCAACTTAAATCACTTAAACGGTATTCTATGGTTGATATGATTTGTGTAATTTTGACGTTAATTATTTAAGAGTTAAAAAATGAATGTACTTGAAGTAAAAAATCTTACTAAAAGATTTAACGGCATTACCGCTGTGGATAATGCATCGTTTTCTGTAACTGAAGGCTCTGTGTTTGGATTGATCGGCAGAAACGGGGCTGGAAAAACTACAACTATTAGAATGATGTTAAATATTTATTTTCCCGATGAAGGCGAAGTATTATTTAAAGGCGCAAAGATTGAACAGGATTTTAAAGATTCTGTTGGATATTTACCCGAAGAGCGCGGGCTTTACAAAAAGATGAAAGTGATGGACATGCTTTTATTTCTTGCAGAGTTAAAAGGTAAAAAGGGAAGTGAAGTTAGTAAATTAGCATTGCAATATTTAGAGCGGTTTGATCTTACTGACAGAAAAAATTCTAAAATTGAAGATCTTTCAAAAGGCAACCAACAGAAAATACAATTTATTAGTACTGTACTTCACGATCCTGATTTTTTAATTTTTGATGAACCATTTTCCGGGATGGATCCTATCAATACAAATCTTTTAAAAGAAATTATTCTTGAAATGAAAAACAAAGGTAAGGTTGTAATCTTTTCAACTCATCTTATGGAGTTTGCGGAAAAAATGTGCGACTCAATTGCAATGATTGATAAGGGAAAGATAATTCTTAACGGTAAGCTTGCAGAGATAAAAGAAAAATATGCAAGCAGAAATGTTAGTTTAAATTATCAAGGCAACATTTCATTTTTAAACAATCATCCTATCGTTGAAAGTATAGAAAATTACGGTAACACTACAGGCATCAAACTTAAGAATGATAACTCCGATCAAGAATTATTAAAACTGCTTATTGCAAATAATATTTCAGTAAAAAGATTTAATGTGGATGAAATATCACTTCACGAAATTTTTGTTTCGCTTGCCGGAAAGGAAACTGCAAATGTTTAATAGAAGAACGCTCGCAATTATTAAACGCGAACTTAAAATGAAACTCTTTAGCAGATCATTTATTTTGATGACTTTGCTTGTTCCACTATTTATGATTGGAATATTTTCTATTCAATATCTCGTTCATTCTTTTTCAGAGGAAGAAAGAGTTGATTTGATTGTGGTTTCTGACTCCGATGAAATTTTAAACAAACTGCAAAATGAAATTTTCCAAACTAGTTCATTTAAGTCGGGAGATTTAACTGCACGATTTGAGAAAACCGAATTAGATAGTTTCAAATCAAAATTAAACGAGATTAAGCCTGATATTATTGCTCAAAGAATTACCGGCGTTGTATTTATTCCATCAACTTCATTACAATCAAAAGGAGTTGAATACTACTCATCAAATCCAAACAACTCATCTTTGTTTTATAAGATAAAACCATCAATCAATAAAACTTTAGTCGAAATCTATTTCTCTGCACGGCAATTAACTGATGATGAAATCAAATTTGCAAGAAAAGATGTTGATATAAATGGATTCAGAGTTTCATCCGATGAAAAGGTTGCGGAAGAAGGTTACGGAAATAGAATTGCAATGATCTTGTTTTCGTTTCTGCTTTATATGGCATTAATCTTTTCCGGTTCGATGACGATGAATGCAGTGGTTGAAGAAAAAAGCAACAAGATTGTTGAAGTACTTCTTTCTTCTGCAAGCAGCACTGAGCTAATGGCTGGAAAAATTATGGGAACAGTAATAGTTGAAGTTATTCAAATGGCTATTTGGTTAAGCCCGATTGTCTTGTTGATTTCTACAAGCTGGTTTTTTATTCCGCAGGAGCTTATGCCGCAAATGAGTTTTGGATTTATACTTTATTTTCTGTTTAACTATACGATTGCATTAATAAGTTACGTTGCACTTTACGCAACTGTTGGGGCTATTTTTGATAACCCGCAAGATGCACAATCCGGTGTTTGGCCCCTTCTGATGTTAATTATGATTCCATTTTTTATTGCACTTGGTATGGAATCAAATGCGCAAAGTTCTTTAGCACAAATTGCATCGCTGTTTCCGTTTGCTTCTTTAATTGTTATGCCTGCACGAATGATTTTAGTTGAAGTTCCGTTGTGGCAGATATTACTTTCCGTTGTTATTAATGGTGTTGTATTAGTAGGCATATTTAAGTTAGCAGGAAAAATTTATCGCATCGGAATTTTACTAACAGGTAAAAAGCCAAAATGGTCGGAAGTTATTGGCTGGCTAAAAATGAGTTCGTAAATCAATTCTTCCACCGCTTTTCGTAGCTCAGGTCACCAGACCTGAGCATTTCTATTCAACACGCAAAAAATTAAACCAAAGCATGGAATATTTTGTCTAACTTTGCAGTCTCCTAATTAAAAATTTTGAAAGCTTGATTCGTAATGAAAATAAAATCCTTAATCATCCTAATAATTAGTTTAGTAGTTATTCCTGTTTCTTTTGCACAAAATTTTAACGGAAGAAATAATCAATCCGGTATGTCAACCGGAAAAATAATCGGTTCTCTGTTTGATGCTCAGACAAATCAAATTATTGAATACGGTAATATTGTTTTATTTTTAACTAAAGATTCTTCTATGGTAACCGGAACAATTTCTGACAAAACGGGAAAGTTTACACTCAGTAATCTGCAATTTGGAATGTATTATCTTAAAGCATCATTTATAGGATATGCAACTAAGTTTATAGACAGCATTCGGGTTAATCCTAAATCTTTAGAAATTAATCTTGGAGAAATATTTCTTGATGAAGAATCAATTGAACTTGGAAATATTCTTGTAACCGGACAAAAAGAAATGGTGATAAACAATCTTGATAAAAAAATTATTAATGTCGAAAAAGATTTAACCAGCATAGGCGGCTCAGCAGTTGATGTTGTTGGTAACATTCCATCCGTAACAGTTGATCTTGATGGCAATGTAAGTTTTAGAGGTAATCAAAACATAACAATTTTGATTGATGGAAAACCAAGTGAATTAGTTGGTTCAAGTAACAGCGATATTTTAAATAGTATTCCTGCAAGTTCAATTGAATCAATAGAGCTTGTTACTAATCCTTCAGCAAGATATGATCCTGATGGTTCTTCCGGAATTCTGAATATCATTTTAAAGAAAAGAATTAATGGAGGATTAAATGGAAGTGTAAGTTTAAATGTTGGTACACGCGATAAATACAACGGATCAATAAACCTAAATTATAAAACACCGAACTTCAATTTCTTTAGTTCGTTTGATTCTCGAATAATGCGAAATGAAAATGAGGGAAACTCATTAAGAACAAATAACATCGCAAATACAATTTCTTATTTAGATCAAACAAACGAAGGTATTTTTAAGTTTAATTCAAACAATGTTACCGCTGGGTTGGATTATTTTTATAATGATTTTAATACGCTTACATTTTCTTACCGATATAGAAAATTTGGTTTTGATAGTGACGGTTTTTTCAAGACTATCAATCTTAATTCATTTAATCAGCAAACTAACTATTTTGAGCGCTCCAGTATCGCGGATAGAAACATGGACGGAAGTAATTATACTTTAAGTTACAGAAGAACTTCCGAAATAAAAGGGAATGAGCTAACCGCGGATGTTATCATCGGTGATTTTGCGATGAACAGAAATGAAGGAATTATACAAACCGATTTTGATATCAACACAATTCCGATTAGAGAATCACAGCAAAAAGCTTTATCAAGCAACTCCAACAAACAGCTAACTTTTCAATCCAATTATGTTAATCCAATTGAAGGATTTGGACGGATAGAAACAGGGTTTAAAACCACGTTTAAAAATCTAAAGACCAAAAATGATTATCAAAAATTTAATCAATCAACATCGATATGGATTGACGATCCATTGCGGAAAACTGATTTTGATTACAAAGAACAGATTTATGCTGTCTATGGAATTTACTCTAACAACATAAATAAATTTCAATATCAACTTGGATTAAGAGTAGAGCAGGCTAATGTTGATGGAAGCGAAAGTGTTACTTCAACATTTTTTAATAAAAATTATTTTGCATTGTATCCAACAATTCATTTAGTTCAGGGTTTGCCCGATGATCAGGAAATACAATTAAGTTACAGCAGAAGAGTTGAGCGCCCTAATAACAGGCGTCTTAATCCGTATGTAGATAAATCTGATTCACTAAATATTCAATATGGTAATCCAGAACTTAATCCTGAGTTTGTAAATTCAATTGATCTGGGTTATTCAAAATTCTTTGGAAAAACATCGCTCACTTCTTCAATCTTTTATAAACTAACTGATGACGCAATTGATAGTTATACTTTTTTAAGAGATGACGGTGTAACGGAAACTACGTGGCGCAATCTTTCTAAAAGCACATCGTATGGAATAGAATTAACAGCGGTGCACCCATTATTTGAATGGTTTAGATTGAATGGAAGTTTTTCTTACTTCAATACAAGGTTTGAAGAGCCTGAAATTACTAAAGATGATTTTAGCTGGATTGCCAAATTATCTACAATGATTTTACTCTCAAAAGATTTTAATGTGCAGATAAATGCAAATTATAATTCACCAATTGTAACTTCGCAGGGTAGAATTAAAGAAGTATTTACAACAGATTTTGCCGTTAAAAAAGATTTTATGGATGGACGACTTTCCGTAACATTTAGAGTAAGTGATATTTTTAACACCCGCAAAATGGATTCTGAAACAAATGGAATAAATTTCTATTCCACATCTTACAGAAAAATGGAATCCCGCGTTGCGTTTCTCGGAATATCGTATAGACTAAGCCCCGGTAACAAAGATCGCGATAAAAAACCGCGCACTGAAGAAGGAATGGATGAGTTTTAGTATTCTTAAAAAATTAATAATAAACAACAGTTTATAGTTGTCAACTAACTTTATTTTTTGCAAATTACTTGTGTGATATTCAATTAATAATGGAGTAAATGTTATGAAGAAACTATTTTTACTGTTTTTTATATTTAATCTTATTAGCTCAGTTCTTGCGTATGATAAACTTTCTTTAGTTGAAAGATTTACAAATTGTTCCTGCGGCCCGTGTGCTACAGCTAATAATACGTGGTATAATGCTACAACTGCAAATCTAATAAGCACACGTTCAATAACACATGTAGTTTATAATGTTGATTGGCCGTCGCCGACAGACCCAATGCACATACTAAATGCTGTTGATAATAATGCCAGGCGCGGATATTATGGTGTTAATTCAGTTCCCTGGATTGATGTAAATGGTACAACAATTTCAGTTACTCAGGCTGCTCTTGAAGGAGCTGTTAATTCCGGAAATGCATCATACTCTCCATTTAAAATTCAAATAATCCCTGTAAGATTCTCTAACAATGTACTAAATGTAAAAATAATTATAACTCGCGATTCATCTGACGTTACAACTTTTAATAATACCAAGCTAAGGGTTGCACTTACAGAATTAACAGTTGATAGAACTTGTTTAACATGCTGTAACAATGGTGAAACTTTATTCCACAATGTTACGCGCAAAATGCTTCCTGATGGAAAAGGTACAACAGTTCAAGTTCCCGCTCCTGGTGCTTCAGTTGAATATGAATTTTCGTTTATACCAACTGCAGAATTCTTACAAGCAGTTGATGTAACTGCACTATCCGTTGTAGCCTTTATCCAAA
>JAGOXU010000192.1 GCA_018059515.1 Ignavibacterium sp. | reverse complement strand
CTTTATCATTATACAAGCCTTGATAAATGCTGCGTTCAGAAGCCTGTAAATATTGGTCTTGCTGAACCGTTGTTGTGTTATCTGTTTCGGATGAAGCAATTTTATCACCGGAAAGAGAAAGCGAAATTGAAAAATTAGTATTTGTTAATCTTAATAATCCTTTTCCATTACTAATTAAATATCTATCTATTTTATCATTCTTATCGTCATAGTCGTATGGAGAAAGGATTGAACTACCTTGGATACTAAGTAGATTTCCTATTTGAGTTTGATATGATAACTGAAGATTAGAGAATTTATAGGATTTACCGGCAAAATTATAACTCATAGAAGCAACTAAATTCAATAATTTAAATTTATTTTCCTTTGAAGTTGTATCGTTTGGATTAACATTTGTTTTCATTTCAAATGCATTTGTAATATTAAATCCTATACTTTGTGATTCCTGTTCATTAGGTTTCCCTAATATTTCTCGTTCAAACTTACTGTACTCAACAACATTGCCGCTGGAATCTTTGTACGAATCATAATAACCCCAAAATGGAGTTGAAAAATCCGGTGCATAATTATAACTAAGTGATGGAGTAACAATATGTCTTACAGCATTTACACCAAGAGCGTTAATATTAAACATTCCATAAAATTTTGTTGATGCAGACAGACCCATAGAAAAAGTTCTTACCTGACTAATTTTATTAACATCATCAGTTTTTATATAGTAAGCACCAGTATCATTGTAAGCTGTAGATTTTGTGATTTGTTTATTGTACCAACTTTCGTTGTATCTAAAATTTGGGGAGATGCTAAAGTAACCGATCTTAGGTGATAAAGAGGCACTGATGTTGTGTTGAATTCCACCACGTATTTTTAGATCGCCATCAACTTTATTTCTATTATTCTGAAACTGACCTGAATAACTATAACCAAAAGTTTCATACCATTTCTGTGCACCGGTGTTACCTCTAAAAGGATAAGATTGTGCGAGTGAAAAATTTAAGTTTGGAAGTATTTCGGAAATATTATTGTTCTGAAAATTTTGAGTGCGCGAATAACTTAACGATAAACTGTTTCCTGATTCTTCCCACTGTTTAAAATATGTTGCGTTGGAAACAGCTTCGGTTCTAAGAACTTCATTAAAATCTGTAACATTTCGATTAATATTATTTCCTGATAGAAATTCTAATTTAGCATCAAGCCTGCTGGTGGGCGTAAGAGTTTGATTATGATTTATCCTCAATCGCCAATCGTTACGCTCCGAATGATTTAAGTCCGTTAATTCTCCCTGAATAAATTTTCCATAACTAGCTTCAACATTTCCGGAATAAGTATATCGTTTGGTGTATCTATATCTACTATCTAATTTATAACTTCCTCTCGTGTAATAATCTGCTGTTACGTTTAAATCCATATAATCGTTTATTGCCCAAAAATATCCAAAGCGAGAAAAGTATGTACCATAAGTTGCATCACTGCCAAAAGCTGGTGGAATTATTCCTGATCTTCTTCCGGACTCAATTGGGAAAACCGCAAACGGTAAAGGGATTGGAAGTGGAACTCCACCAAAATTTATAAATATCCATTCTGCTACAAGCTGCTGCTTGTGAATAACTTTCATCTTACTTGCTGTAAAATAATAATGCGGACAAGTTGAATCATCACAAGTTGTAAACAGTCCATCTTCGATAAAATAAGTGTCTTTATCAACTTTATTAATTTTTTCGCCTGTGTAATAAGAACCATCCATTTCAGTTTTTACAAGAGAAAGCAAACCGCGACCGGATTTAAAATTGTACTTCATCGTTTTGCCTTCGTACACTTCGGATCCTTCTTTTAGTATTGGAGTACCTATAAGACTTTCGGGTAACGAATCCGAAGGAATTCCTTCAGCATCAATTTCATTACTGTTAAAATCAATAAAAATATTTGCACTTTTTATTTCTGTAGTTTTATAACTGATATTCCCCTCTCCGTAAATTTTCATCTTCTTATTTTTAACTAAAAAGATTAAAGAATCTTTGGAAGAAGCAAACACAGTTGTATCCACATCAAAAGTTTTACCTTTTGGTTTTTCCGTTTGAAGAGAATCAATATTTGTTATCAGTGAATCTGAAGAAATAAAAAGTGAATCTATTTGCTGGGAATATATACTTGTCTGCAGAAAATAAAGATTAAGGACAATCAGAAATAGAATTTTGAGATTACTTTTCATGAATTAAATCAGGATAAACTTTTGTAATTAATAAATTCGCATTTTGATTGAATGAAGAAATCTGTTTAACACAGCAGGATAGATTTCTCATCGACTGAAGTCGAATTCGAAATGACATTCGAGATAAACAGTAAATAATAATTGAAAAATAGAATATCATTATTTTTTTGGTAATACTAATTATTATAAAACACCAGTGATGATGCGCCTTTTATTCCAGCTTCGTTTTTTAATTTAGCAGGAATAACCAAAACCCTAGGACGCAGGGGTAAAAGCACTCTTTGTGTAATTGTTAATCTTACGGAATCAAACAATGGTTTACCAAACCCGGCAACACCGCCGCCAATAATAAATGTGCTTATATCCAACAGATTGCTAGCTGATGCAAGTGCAACTCCAAGCTGCTTGCCCATCCGTTCAATTACAAATTCTGCATAAGTATCTTTCTTCTCAGAAGCTGCCTGGATAATCCTTGGTGATATATTTGATAAATCATTTTTTATCAACTGCCACACTTTTGAATCAGGATAATTTTTTAATTCACTTTTGATCTGTTCTTTTAAATATGAATTTCCAGCATACGTTTCAATACAACCAAACGAACCGCAATTACATTTTTGTCCGTTCATATCAATTGAAATATGCCCAATCTCACCCGCAGCACCAAACTCACCACGAAAAATTTTTTTATTAAAAACAATTCCGCCGCCAACACCGGTGCCCAAAGTAACCATTACAAATGAATCTATTTTTTTTCCAGCACCAAAAATTAACTCGCCGATTGCTGCGGCGTTAGCATCATTTTCAAGATGAACTTTATATCCAAACTTATTTTTAATAATCGGACCAAGTTTTACATTTTTCCATCCCGGCAAGTTTGGGGCGTTTTCTACAATACCTTTTTTGATTGAAACAACACCAGGGCATCCAATTCCGATGCCCTGAATTTTAAATTTATTTTTTACTAAAATTGATTCAACACCTTTAACGATGTTTGCAATAACTTTTTTTGGTCCACCTTCAGCTTCGGTTTTTATGGAAATATTTTTTACAAGTTTACCTTTATCGGATACAATTCCTACTTTGATATTTGTTCCACCTATATCAACACCGATAGCATATTTTGCAGATTTAGCCATGGAATAATCCTAAAAATATTTACTTAGAAAACTGTGTGTCAATTAACTTTAGCTCACCGGGATAAGTAATATTGCCGAACGGCGAACTAACAGTTGGAGTTGCATACAAAGTTACTTTTGAAGATGAACCTTGCGCACCGCCAAGTGCTAAGGCAAGATTTACAATACTTTCATATCCTTTATCTTTAAAAAATTTCATAAGATCAATATTGATCGTAAGAGGAATAGCTGTTACCTCACCTGTACCGGGAACAACTAATGGTTGTGAAAGCTCGCCCGAAACAGTTTCTTTATCATCAAGAAATAATCTCCACTTAAAATTTTGTAATGTTGCATCAGATTTTTTATAACCGCCTGTTCCATCGTTTGGATTTTTTGCATCAACATTTAAAACAAAGGATGCAGGCAACGAACCTTGCGCAAATCCGGTTGTAAGTTTTAATAAATCTAAAGCATTAAAATCTGAAAGTTTAGATTTACCGGATACAGGAATTCCGTTTATTTGAAATCCGTTTACATCACCAACTTTAAATTGAAGCCGAGATAAATTGGTGAGCGTTTCATAAACACTGCATTGAATTCCGGAAATTACAAGTGAAAGTAGTAATGCAATTGAAAAAAGTTTTTTCATCTTAATGCTCCTTCGGATTGTTCGATTTTCTGAATAATAATTTCTGCAACTTTTAAAGCTCGTAAGCCGTCCTCACCGGAAACTACAATTTTTTTATTATCTAAAACGGAATCTACAAAAAGCTGTAATTCATAGTTTAGTGCATTTACTTCTTTTGTTTCGGGCTGTTCATAAATTAATCTTTTCTTTTTATCACCCACACCAATCTCACCAAAAGAAATTGAAGTTGGAAGTGCCGGTTCATCAACAGGCTGCAAACGATAAACCTCCGATGCGCCTGTAACAAAATCCAAAGAGATGTAATGATCTTTTTGGAATATGCGCATCTTACGCATTTTCTTTTGGGATATTCTGCTTGCAGTTACATTTGCAACTGCACCGTTTTCAAATTGTATCCTTGCATTTGCTATATCAATATGATCTGAAACAACCGCTACACCATTTGCATCAATCTGTTTAACATCGCTTTTTATAAAACTCAAAATTATATCAATATCATGAATCATTAAATCTAAAACTACTGCAACATCCGTTCCGCGAGGATTAAATTGTGCAAGTCTATCGGATTGAATAAACATAGGATCAGATATAAATGTTTCAAGTGAAAGTAAACCGGGATTGAATCTTTCTATGTGTCCAACCTGAAATTTAAGATTTTTCTCTTTCGCTATTTTAACTAACTCTTCACCCTGCTCAATAGTTGTAGTGATTGGTTTTTCTACAAACACGTGAGTATTTTTTTCAAAACATTTTTTTGCAACTTCATAATGTGCGCTGGTTGTTGCTGCAACCGAAACAGCTTTTACTTTAGAAAGTAATTCATCAATTGAATTAAATGATTGGACTCCAAATTCATCAGCAGCTAATTTTGATTGATCCTGATTTGAGTCAAATACACCAACTAATTCACAATTATCAATTTGTTTAAACATTTTAGCGTGAAGTTTGCCAAGATGCCCAACTCCGATTACACCGATAGAAAGTTTTTCCATAATTTACTCAGTTTTTTATCTTGTGTTAATTTTTGAATAACCTATTATACGATCGTAACCGCCATATTCCTGATCACGATACCACAAAAATATGTTATATTCATTAGAAGTTTGCCAATCGTTTCCTTCCAAAACATACCAATTCTGATTTGAAATATCTTTATAATCACCATTTACAACAACGTATTGATAATCATAAATGCCGCGTTTCAATTCAAGTGTTAGTTCAAAATGATCGCCGTTAAAATTCATTTTATTATTTTCTGATAAATGCCAATCGTTAAATGCACCAACTAAATAAACATCGCCGTAAACTTCTGCCGGCGGTTTAATTTCAAATTTTACATTCATATAAGTTGAGTTAATATCTTTTGGAGATTTTAGAGTAAAACTTCCGTTATTATCATTATGTGTTTGAAGTAAAAATCTACTGTACTCCATTCCATCAAACTGAGCTTTTACATTTTTGGAATTATTAATATTTATATCCGTTAGATTTGTTTGTCTATACTCAGCACCGGGACGAACATCTTTAGCAATAAATTTAAATTTTGATCCGCCATCCCATTCAAAGGCTCTATTTTGATCTGTAGAATTTCGCAATACATTAATCGGATTATCCAACAAATGATTTTGTACTATTTCTAATTCATCAACAAAAAACGGAAAATAATTTTCATTCGGAACGGCTTCAACCGTTATCCAATTTGTATGTCCAAGCTGGGGAGGATAATATGTTTTGTCATCCAGGGTTTCTCTTTTCGCTTTAACTTCAAGCTGTACATCAGTTTTTACAACAAAAAATCTTCCTTCAGCAAAAATCAAATTTGGATCTTGCGAATCCACAACAAAAAATTTCCATTTACCCGAAAACGGAAATTCCACATATCCATCTTTATCGGGAAAAGTATTAGTGTAATGATATTTTGCAGCTTCAACAGTAGTTGGAAGTGTAAAATAATTTAAAGGGTATGCAGTGTTTTTCCCCTGATTTAATAGAAAGATATTATCAGTTGGATTCCAATTTCTATCGCAAAATTTAAAAATGATATTAATGTTTGGCGGATAATCAGACTGAACATCAAAATCGATAATTAATGATTCCTGCGGCTCAGATAAAACAGGAATTGAATTTAAATCTTTACTTGTAAATGTTTTTAAAGTTTTAATAACCACATCTTGAGAAAAGATTAGAGAAGTTTGAATAACAAACAGCAAAACAAATATTTTTTTCAAATTTAACCCTTAGAATTAAGACAAATTTATAATGTAAATATAAGTCTTAGAATTGACGTTAAACAGAGTAGATTATGGAAATATGAATGACCTTTACAAATGAAATTAAGAGGAGTTAAGTAATACTGGAATGGTGAAAAAATAGTGAGGCATCATAACCCGCTATTTAAAACAACAAACCCAGTTCCTCAAAGAGTTTGTTGCATGAGAATGGTTATCATCATTTCGACCCTGCCTTTGCCGGCAGGCAGGTAAAGGGAGAAATCTTTTACGCTAAAATAAATAAGATTTCTCAGTCGAAGACTCCCTCGAAATGACTTATTCGAGTTGTGCATCAGAACCTACAAGCAACTGGGTTTGTAAAATAAAATAATAATTTTTACAGATTCTTTATTTCATTATTCAATTTTGTAATTGCATCTTTAGAATCTCCAAAATACATAAGTGCATTTGGATAGAAGAATAATTCGTTATCTATTCCTGCATAACCGACATTCATAGATCGTTTAT
>JAGOXU010000191.1 GCA_018059515.1 Ignavibacterium sp. | reverse complement strand
GTGTAAACTTGTATAAAACCTTTTTCTAATTTGCTCATTTAATTTTATGACTAATGTTTTTTGTTTTTCTTACTAAACAAAAATACTAAATAGAATTGAGAGTAAAAGTTTTTCCAATATCATCCAACCCAAGTTTTATATTGTAGTTTGATATTGAATCATTTAACCATGTCATCGGTTCATCAATTGGTTCGCTGCCCTGCTTAAATGTTTTTGTATGAATTGGAATAAAATATTTTGCACCAATATGTTCTGCAGCCATAATTAATGCTTCTTCGGGATTGCAATGATTTTTTTTCCATGGATTGTATGCACCAATCGGCATAATTGCAATTTCTATATTTTCATCTTTTAGCGGAAGAAATAAATCGTGATAAGCAGTATCACCTCCAAATAAAATTTTCTTTCCATTCTTTTCAAGAATAATCGCGTTAAAACTTCTTCCATCACTCATAAAGCCCTGAGAGCGATCTTTTTCCCACGGATAACGCCAGCCAAAATGTTTTACTTCAAGAGCTTTAAATTTTACGCCGAGTATTTCTGTTTCTTCATTCCAATCAATTTCCTGCAAGGATTTCCATTTAAGTTCAGTAATCACATCTGCTGTGTTGTACGCTGTTATGCAATCAATTTGATTTGGATAATTATTAACAATAGTTTCAAGTGTTTCATAGTCCATATGATCCATGTGTGCATGAGACAAAAGAATAATATCCGGTTTAGGAATTTCATCAACAGTTAGAGCAGGATGTGTAAATCTGCTGGGACCAAATGTCATTCCAAAAATGCTAACACCAACTCGCTCAAATAAAACTGGATCAGTAAGAATAACAGTTCCATAAAAATTTATTAAAACTGTTGAGTGCCCAATCCATGCAATATTAATTTCATCATCTTTCCAGCGTGCTGGGTCAGGTTTAAAATTTGATGACACAGGAGGCTGTTTAGCATGTATCTTTTCACTTACAAATAAAAATCCTGCAGATGCTAACGAAACATTTCTTACAAATTTTCTTCTATTCACTACTTAACCTTTGTTTTATAACCATAATAACCAAAAAACGAATGAAATAGTTCTATTATAAATATTATAAGAAATTTATCGGAATAAAACCTATTTTTCTATTACAAAAATTTGAAAGAGATAAAAAATGTTTGAAATACTTCTTCTTCTAATTATTGCAGGAATAGCGGGTGGAATTGGACGTTCACTTGTAGGATTTAACCGAGGTGGATGCATTATTTCTATAGTAGTTGGATTTATCGGCGCATACATCGGAACTATTTTAGCTCGCGAATTTAATTTTCCTGATTTCTGGTCAATAAATGTTGGAAACATTAATTTTCCAATAGTTTGGTCGATTGTTGGTGCAGCGGTGTTTACTGCAGTTTTAAGTTTGATTGTTCCGAAGAAGAATTAATTGAGAATTAAATTCGATTTAACTTATTTATTTCAATAATAATCTCAGGCAGTATTTTTCCCGCTTCACCAAAAAATGATTGGTCACACAATGGAGTAATTTCTGTTTCTTCAATATTTACTTCAACTATAAATGCTCCGGATTGTTTTGCAACGTGTACTAATCCGGCAGCAGGATAAACAACTGCAGATGTTCCAACAACAAAAAACAGATCACAATTTAAAGCAGCTTTTTCCCCGCCGCTAAATTGATCCTCCGGCAGATATTCACCGAACCAAACTACATCAGGACGAATCAATCCGCCGCATTTACATTTTGGAACACCGTTTGAAAAATCTAACTCTTCGTTATAAAACGTTCTGCACTTTACACAAAAATTTCGTTCAATGTTTCCATGCAGCTCAAAAATATTTTTACTTCCTGCACGGTGATGCAGATTATCAATGTTTTGTGTTACGACTGTTACTTCATCAAACAAATTTTGCATTTCTGCAATTGCGATATGCCCGGCGTTTGGTTTAGCTTCGTGCACAATTTTTTTACGATGATTATACCATTCCCAAACCATCTTTGGATTACGCATAAACGCATTAAAGTTCGCAAGTTCTTCCGGTTTTAATTTATTCCAGATGCCGTCTTTACCGCGAAAAGTTGGAATACCGGATTCAGCAGAAATTCCCGCACCGGTAAAGAAAACTACTTTTTTAGATTCAGAAAGTTTTGTGAGAAAAGCCTCACCCAACCCGCTACTAAGGAGAGGGCTATTTGAATTTATAGAGTTCAATAAAAATTATTCGTTTTTTATTTCTTCATAAAGTTTTTTTGCATTTGCTAAAACAATATCATCATCTTCATCAACCTTAGGTGCTTTTTCAACTTTTTTTAAAGTTTCTTTCGCTTTATCATATTCATCTTCTTCAACATAGGCTTTTGCAAGTTCAAACAAAAACATTCTAAAGTTTGGTTTAAGTTTTACCGCTGTTTCTAATAGCTGAACAGCTTTTTCTGTATCACCCCAGCCTAAACCTAATGGCAATCTAACGAGATACGCTTTTTCGCAGACCTTTAAATGAGTTCTTCCTAAAACATAATGAGCAAGCGCTTGAACATAATTATCACCGTTACCAAGCTGAATTGCTTTTTCACAATCTTCTTTAACATCCTTTACAGTTCCGATGGCTGAAAACACTCCTTCAAATAAAGCTATCCTTCCATTTGCAATTGCGCGGCGTACGTACGTAATGGATTTATCTGAACCAAGCTTAACAGATTTATCCGCAAACTCTAAAGCTTTTTTATAAGTTTTTTCCTGTTCATCTTTTTGAGCATCTGTTTTAGCAGGCATATTTTCTCCAAGATCAACATAGGCACGGCTTATACGCCAAAGAACATCCCAATTGTTTGGTGAAAGTTTATCGGCTTGAGTATAAACTTCTAATGCTTTTTGATGATTGAATTCCGCAACATACTGATCCCCTTGTTTTAGAAGTTCATCAACAGATTGTGCAAACGAAAATGAGAACCCCAATGCTGTAAGTAAGACGATAAATGTTAGTTGTTGAATTCTTTTCATTTCAGTTCCTTATGATTTTTTTAATTTAATCAAACAGTGTTTTATTATTTTCTTCGGTTGGATTAGTTAAACCATGCGAATGAATATCAGTTCCTGCAAGTGTAATAAACTTTGTCCAGTTTGTACCCGGCTTAATTTCATTTGCAATTACATTTTTGTACGCATTTACCTTTGCGCTTAACTCATCGGCTTGATAAAGAGTAATTGCTTCTAACGTTTTTGGTACAACGGGTGAAGCGTATTCTAATTTTCCTTGATGACTTAGAATTAAATGCAATAAATTGTTTTTTAGATTTTCCGGAAAGTTTGGTGTTTTATTAATTTCATCATTCACAATCATGGCTGCAATAACAATATGCCCAAGCAGCTTGCCTTTGTCGGTGTATTCAAATACGGGATCAAAACTTAACTCTTCAATTTTCCCAAAATCATGAAGCATCGCACCGCACACAAGTAAATCACGATTTATTTCCGGATGAATATCGCACATCAAATCACAAATCCTAATAATTTCTAAAGTGTGTTCAATCAATCCGCTAATGTAACCATGATGCCACATTTTGCCTGCTGGAACAGAAGTGTATTTATCAAATCGTTCATCAGTAAAAATATTTTTCATCAAAGAATTCAATTCAGAAGAAGCAATTTTTTCCATTCTTCCTGCAAATTCTTTTTTCATTAGTTTAAGATCGCGCAAAGATTTTGGTAAAAAATCTTTTGGAGTTACATCATCGCTTTGTTTTGATAGTCTAATTGAATCAATTTTAATCTGCGGATTGCCTTGATATTCATCCATCGATCCGGCAATCTTAACAACATCACCAACAGCTAAGGTATTTTTTATTGATTTAAATCCAGATGTGTCCTCCCAAAGATTTGATACTGACGAAGTTGATTTATCTCCAAGCTCAAGCGAAAGATATTCTTTGCCGGCTTTAGTTAACCTTAGTTCACATTTTTTTACAAGTAGAAAATGATCTATCGATTCCCCTTTTGGAATAGATGATAATTCTGATTGGTTTAACATTATAAATTCTTGTATTAAATTTTTAAATAGTGTCTAATGTTTTTAATCTAAAACTTTAACAACGCTTGCAACGGGAAGCCTAACAACAATGCTTCTATGAATCAGATCAATTGAAACCGAAAGAGTTCTGTTACCGTCTTTAAATTGAAGGACTCCTAAAACACCTTCAAATGGACCATCAATAATTTTTACATTGTCGCCCAAAGTTAATCCTTTTTCAACAGTTATTTCCGGCTTGTGCTCTAAAATTTTTTTAAGATTTTCAATTTGCCAATCCGGTATATTAGCCGGTCGTCCGCCATCAAACAAACATTTAATAATGGATTTTTGTTCTAACGAATAACGTCTTTCTATTTCGTTAGCATGAATAAAAATGTAACCTCTAATAATCGGAACAACAATTTCTTTTTTTCTATCACTCCATTTTCTTACAACTGTAGTTGATGGCAAATATGATTGAACTCCAAGTGCGTTTAACTCTTCTTCTGCTTTAAATTCACATCGTGATTTTACAACAAGCGCAAACCAGTAACGTAATTGATCCAGCCCCATGTTCATCTTAGTTAATTATATCGGTTCTACCGATTGAATAATAAGTAAACTTCATTTCATTTAACTTAACAAGATCATAAAGATTTCTTCCATCAAAAATGACGGGAGTTTTAAGTAATTTTTTAATTAATTCAAAATCCGGATTGCGAAATTCCTTCCACTCGGTAACAACAATTAATGCGTCAGCATCTTTCAGCGTTACATCAGAAGTTTCAGCATATTTAATTATGTCACCCAAAACTGCTTTTGTAGTATTGTTTGCTTCGGGATCGTAAGCAGTAATGGTTGCACCTGCATCCACTAATAATTTAATTAAATAATGTGCGGGTGCTTCACGTACATCATCAGTGTTCGGTTTAAATGCTAAGCCCCACATTGCAAAATGTTTACCTTTAAGATTTTCTTTGTAGTGTTTAGATATTTTCTTAAAGAAATGTTTTACCTGATCGTAGTTAACATCAATTACAGATTTAAGGATTTTAAAATCATAATTGTTTTCATTTGCTGTATTAACTAATGCATGAACATCTTTGGGAAAACAAGAGCCGCCATAACCGATACCGGGGAACAAATATCTTTTTCCAATTCTGGAATCTGATCCTATTCCTAATCTTACACTATCAACCTGAGCACCGGTTAATTCGCACAATCTTGCAATCTCATTCATAAAAGATATTTTCATAGCGATAAAAGAGTTTGCCGCGTACTTAGTCATCTCAGCAGATTTTTCATCCATAAAGTAAACTGGATTTCCGGTACGCATAAACGGATCGTAAAGCTGCTCGACAATTTTTTTTGTTTTATCGTTGCTTGTTCCAACAATTACTCTTTCAGGTTTCATGAAATCTTCAACAGCTATACCTTCTCGTAAAAATTCAGGATTTGAACAAACATCAAAATCAAAATTTGGCGCATGCTTTTTTATCGCCGCACGAACTCTATCGCTTGTACCAACAGGAACAGTGCTTTTATTTACAACAACTTTAAAACCAAGTTCGGGTTCATCACGAAACATCTGCCCGAGATCATCGGCAACTTTTAAAACATATTTAAGATCTGCAGCACCATTGCCTCCTTGCGGAGTTGGAAGACAAAGAAAAATCACTTCAGAATTACGAACTGCATCGCGTAAACTTGTTGTAAATGATAATCTTTTTTTTACAATGTTTCTTAAAAATAAAACTTCAAGCCCAGGCTCATAAATTGGGATAAGCCCTTCTTTCATAGTTTCAATTTTCTTCTCATCAACATCCACGCAAATAACATTGTTTCCTGTTTCAGCAAGACAAGTTCCTGATACAAGACCTACATATCCTGTTCCAACTATTGTAAGATTCAAAAGTTCCTCCGATAATAATTTTTTAACTTATGAAAAATAACGAAAGTCTTTTTCAAATTGAATTAATGATTATTTAATTAATTAAGTGCTATAGAAATTTCTTTATTAAACTGTCTAATATTAACAGGCTTTAATAGGATTGACTTGATTCCGATTTCTTGATAGTTCTTTATTAAAGTAGCATCGGTAGAATCAACAAGAGCAATTATCGGCGCATAATATTTTTTATCGCCTTTTATGATTGATTTTACAAATTGTATTCCGTTCATCAATGGTAAATCGTGTGAAGATATAATCAGTGATGGGTGCTGTTTTAATACAACGTTTATTGCTTCAAATCCATTATCAGTTCCCACAAATTTAAATTGCGGAAAATTTTCTTTGATAATTTTTTCTATTTGTAAAAAATCTTTTCGATTATTTTCTACTAAAAGTATTGTGTTTTCAGAACTTGGAATTGTAAAATGAAATTCGCTTCCGATTTTTTCTTTTGAGTAAAACCAAATTTGTCCGTTATGTCTTTCAATAATTTCTTTTACTAAAGAAAGTCCAAGTCCAGTTCCTTTTTCTCCGCGCGTTCCTCTTGTAGAAAACATTTTTTCAAACTTAAAAATTCTTTGCTGATAATTTTCAGGAATTCCGACACCTTCATCAGTTATAACAAACTCAACAAGTTCATTATTAAACCTATCGGCAGAAATTTTAATTGTCTTTCCATCATCAGAAAATTTTATTGCATTGCTAACAAGATTAGTAATTACTTGAAGCAATAATCTTTCATCAGCTTCAATAAAAATCGAATCCGGCACATTAACTTTTATA
>JAGOXU010000190.1 GCA_018059515.1 Ignavibacterium sp. | reverse complement strand
CTATTATAATGCATAGAAGCATTAATTGGATGATGAAAACTAAAATTACGAGGCATTGAATGATTTTATTTTTTTATAAAAACTTAACTACCAGCTCAACGAATAATAAAAATGGGCTGAATGCTAATAATAATTTGTTAATCAAATGATTGCATAGTACTAAAAGTATAATTCATATTTACACTCAATTTGTTTTTTAATATTAACTTATCAATTCTTTTAAGAATTTCATCAGGGATCCAATATTATTGAGCGCGGTGTCTTCTTTTAATTCAGTAATATAGGCAGCAAAATCAGTGCTTTCATCTTTTTGATTTTTTAAATGCAGTTTAGTTTCATTAAGGATATTTTCAATACGTATTTTGACTTCATCATATTTAGGAAAAAAAATTTTTCTCAAACCACCATGAAGAGTATTTATTGCTGTATGAAAATTATCAACTATTGGCTTACAAGCAATATTATTCTTCATTTTTTCAATTTCTGGTCTGACAGTGCTCCATTTTTTAAATTTTAATAGTTCTAATTTATCAAACTCTGGTTCAACAGTGAATGCAACCATTTTTAATGGGATGTCTACCGTTTCGCTTCTAATTGCTACGCTTTGGATTGGAAGGTTAAAATGTTGCATATAATTTCTTAACCTATATAAAAAGCGATATCCCAAAAACTCATCATATGTTTTTGAGAACAAATTATTAATTACAGCATCTTTATTTTCAATAAGGTTTTCGTATATACTAAAATGTTTTCTTAGTAGATCCTCGTAAGATTTAAATGATGTTAAAATATTTGAAAGTTTTTGGTTTACGATTACTCTTGGTTCAAGATATTCGTCAAATTCATATACGAAATTTAGACGATGATATTCAGTTAACTCTAGAAGATATTTCCAGAATTCTCCAATATTCAATTTAAGAATTGAATACAGCTCTTCAATGTGCAAATAGAAATAAATGTAATTTCTATCTTGAACAAAGGAGTCATATTCGTGAATTGATAACTCACGAATTTCATAATACTTTTTTGTATAATAATTTAATTTGTACATAAGAAAGATGGATTTTATAATTCCTAAAGAAACTTTTGGTTGAATATGAAAAGAAAACCTATTCCATAAACTCTGCATCAATATCATCAGCACAAAATGGAGAAAATAAAAACTAACAGAAGAACACACTTGTCATTTCTAAATCCACAAACAAGCGACCCTCTTTCCTGTAATTTAGTGTAGAGAGAAGCAATTTCTTTTGCAAAACTAAGGGAGTGATTTAATAAAGACAATGAACGAATAACAATGACAATTAAAAATTAGAGTCTTCAATTAAAAAATTCAAAATCAGCTATTACTCTATTTTAAGCGGCGGACCAACAACCTGCATATCATTGTCTGCAAAGATTTTTGCTACCTCACTCTGTGATGGTTCGTGATCCATTTGAGACATTGTAACAAAAAAATTCTCTAGCTTTCCAGCCGGTTGTAGAACAACAGTCATTTTCCCTTTTTCAGAAACTTGAGTCCAGGCGTGAGCAACTTTACGAGGTAAAAATATACTGTCCCCCATAGTCAGATTAAATTTTTCATCACCAACTTGAAAGAAATAGGCGCCTTCCAAAACATAAAAAACTTCATCCTGCGAGTTGTGAATGTGCAGGGGGGTTCCCCTTCTTTGTGAGAGTGATGTTTGTTCAAATATCGCAATCTCTCCATTTGTATCGCTGCCTGATACCTTGACATCAAGTATATTAGAATTTACACCTTTTAATTTTATGTGTCCGTGTATTCTTCCTTCGCCAGAATTTATTTTAAATCCTTTGTCCATTGTAAACAATCCTTTATTTATTTGTGAAAACAAAAATGTTGGAGCAGCCGTTAAGGCTATTAGCGATGCTATAAATTTATTTCTCTTCATATTTTACTTTTTAAGTTTGGTATAGAATTTTATTTAATATAATTCGTTAGCTACTGCATCAACAAAAAAGTTTAACATTGTTATGAACAGCAAAAAAATCTTAAATAATAGTTCGGAATCAGTCAGTTATTGAGTTAAATCTACTTAAAGAAAAATTATACAACAAGGATGAATTGAAGTGCCGCATAACTTGAATTTGTATTACAGGTTTTGGTTACTGTCACGGAGTTGGAATCTGTCCGAATATTACCATTTAAACCGATGGGAAAAATATTTTACACTATAATTTATTAGAATTCTCATCCCGAAAGCCTTCGGGATTCTTTAAAATAATTTCTTCGAGTTCCGTAACAAACTCTACCGGCAGGCAGGATTTAAACCTTTAACACACCACGAAAGCCTCTGGCAGCATAGTAAGATTCTGCCCCGTTGTGATAAACAAAAACAGTTTTATAACGGCGATCGCAAAAAATTGCACCACCAAGTTTTCTGATATTAGCAGGAGTTTTAACCCAGCTTGAAGTTTTTAAATCAAACTCACCAAGCTTCTGGAGTTGGCGGTATTGTTCTTCCGTTAAAAGTTCAATACTCATAGCAGCAGCCATACCAACAGCGCTGTCTTTTGGTTTATTCTCTTTCCTTGATTCGAGTGCTTCGCGGTCGTAACAAAAACTTCTGCGTCCATTAGGGCTTTCCGCTGAGCAATCGTAAAAAATGTATTCGCCTGTTTTTTTATCATAACCAACAACATCCGGTTCGCCGCCTGTTCTTTCCATTTCGTTGAGTGACCATAGTTTTTCCGTATTTGCTTCTATCCTTGTCTGTACTTTATCCCATTTAAGATCTTTATGGCGCAGCATGTTTTTTTCAAAACGAGTTTTTAAAATGTTAAGTAGTTCATCAGTCTGTTTTGATGATAAAATATTTTTTGTGCTTTTGCTCATAGTTTTGCCTCCTTTGGATAAAATTATTTCATCATTAACATTTTGCGGGTTTCAATAAAACTACCAACTTTTAATTGGTAAAAATATACACTACTCGCAATGTCGGGACGGGAGTCCCGACCTACGGAAAATTCTACTTCATAATTTCCTGCGGGTTTGTTTTCATTTACAAGGGTGGCTATTTCATTTCCGAGAACATCGTAAATGTTAAGAACTACTCGAGACCCTTCGTCCTGCCTGCCGGTAGGCAAGGCTTCGCTCAGGGTGACATTAGGGATTGTGAATTTAATCTTTGTACTTGGATTAAACGGGTTTGGATAGTTCTGTTCAAGTGAGAATGTTTGAGGTAAACTTAAATCTACTTCAACTTCATTTGAGTATGTGAAGTATCCATCAAAATCTATTTGCTTTAATCGGTAAGAATAATACCCACTTGAAATATTTTCATCAGAAAATGAATATGAATGTGATTCTGATGTTGTGCCGTTACCGCTTACAAAACCGATTGCATTCCAATGAAAATTGCTCTGTTCCCCTCTTTGGGAGGGGTTAGGGGAGGCTGTTCTTTCAACTTCAAAACCTGAATTATTAAGTTCTGTTGCTGTTATCCAATTTAAAATAACTTTGCTGTTTGAAGTGTTTGCTGAAAAAGAAACAAGCTCAACAGGTGTTACTGAATTACCAAGTTGTCCATCGGGATTTATATCTTGCGCATAAATTCCGCGTGAACCTAAACGATCATCACCCCAGGCAAGTTTACAGTTTTTATAAACATCAACCGTAGAAACCATTTGCAATTTATCGCTGCTAACATTTGATAGAACTGTAAAATTTCCTGTCCATGTAAAATTGCCGTTAGCATCGCAAGCAAAGCCTTCAACTTTATCATTTAAGCCGCTGCCGTTTCCTTCCAGATAAAAGAGATATGCACGATTATTTCCCATCTCCGAATTTAAATAGCTTATAGAAACCGTATTTGGAGCGCTTAAATTTTTAAAAACTTTTGCGTTGTCAGTCCATTGTCTTGATCCGTTTAAAGAAAGTTTTTGTCCGCTTATTCCATTTTGATTTTGATTCGCATCTGTTTCCATCCAAAAAACATAGGTCTCATCAGTTGTATTATCAAAAGCAGCAACCGGATTAAACTTGTGACTATTAGCCATTAAAGAAAGTTCTGCACCATCAACAGGAAAATAAAGCGAGCCGGTTGAAGAAACTCTTTGCACAAATGCACTTTGTAATGAATTGTTATCCCTATCATCATGCCAGGAAATCAATCCACCGTTATTATTATCTGAGTAAACTTTAGGAACTGTAAAAGCGGCTATCTTACCAAGGTCCTGAATATTAACTGCCCAGCCTACTGATCCGGTTGAAGAAATTTTCTTTGCGCGCAGCTTAACGGTTTGTGCTGGAAAACTGCCCGTTGTAGCTGTATGAAATAAAACAACTCCGCCGCTGTCAGATGTAACAATATCCGGATAGCCGAAACCTTCTGTTGCAGATTGAAGAATGATTGGGTTTGATCCCCAAAGCTTTGTACCTCCAATAGAAGAAATTTTTTGTAATCCAACCTGGTTTCTTGTAGTTGCAATTATCCAGGCAACAACAATGTTTCCATCATCGGTTTGTGCAAGTTTTGGATTTGCTTGATAATCAGAGGTTGGGTTTAGATCAATTCCGTTTGCACCCCAAAGAAAATTACCGGATGGAGAAATAGCATAAACAAATGGATTAAGATTACCGCTGTTTCTTGTATCAGTAAAAGCAATGATTGCGTTATCATTTATATCCACCATCAAATCCCAATCAACAAGAGAACTTGATTGCGGATTGTTACTGATTAGCAATCCGTTTGGTGCCCACAATTTATTTCCAAGCGGATCTAATCTTTGCAGATACACCGCATAGCTTCCGCTTCTATTATCAAACCAGGATATATATGTGCCGCCATCTGAAGTTGAACCGATTTTTGCAAGTGCCTGCTCACCGGTTGTATCACAAACAGTTAGATTAACTGCGGGATTGTTTGACCATTGAGCATTTGTTATTGAATTATCAAGAAAGAAAAAAACAGAACAAGTTAAAATCACAAGTAGAAGAATAGATTTCATGACACACTCCTTTGTTTATAATTAAACTTAAGAAATACTAAACAGCTAAAAAAGAGGTGTTGAAAATTTTATTTTTCACGATTTGAGCTTGCATTAAATATAATTAACCAGGATTATTTGATTCATGTCAATTATCGCACTTCATCAAGCATACTTGCAAGTTTAAGTAAAATGTATTTCTTTATGATTGTAAACTTTAGGTATTTCTTAAATTATTGTTACCGTTTCTTATTCATAACGATTCAAGATTTTTTATGCAGCACTTATTTAATAAAAATCTTTTTTTTCAATTCTGTTTAATAATCACAATATGTTTTGCTTCCAATATTAGGGCACAATCAATCCCTTTTAATAGGCTCACAACTAATGATGGACTTTCAAACAATTATGTTTATGATTTACTGCAAGACCGTCTGGGGTTCTTATGGTTTGCAACTGATGATGGTTTAAATCGGTTTGATGGATACGAGTTTAAAGTTTTTAGAAATGATCCTAATGATAAAAATAGTATTTCCGATAATTCTGTTTGGACTCTTACAGAGGATCAATCTGGAAAAATTTGGATGGGAACAAAAAACGGGTTTGTAAATTGTTACGATCCTGTTCTTGATAGGTTTACATATTGGCAAATTAAATCCGATATCACAAAAGAAAACCCAATAACTACAATTTATATTGACAGCAAAGATTCAATATGGATTGGGACGTATAGAAGCGGCGTTTACAAATTAAACCCTGCAACGGGCAAAACAACACGCTGGTATCACAATCCAAATGATTCAACAACAATAAGCAACAACTATATCTCATCAATTTTAGAAGATGATTTTGGAAACATCTGGATAGGGACATTTAACGGGCTTAATAATCTTAATCCCAAAAAATCTTTAACAAATTTTACACATTACTTTTATGATAAAGCGAATAATAACTCTTTATCAGATAACTTGATTTGGGCAATTACAAAATCACATCTTAACAAAAACACGTTCTGGATTGGAACAGCAAGCGGATTAACAAAACTAAACACACAAACAGAATCGTTTACACAAGTTAAAATACTAAATCCGGATAACCTGCAATTTGGAATAAGTACTGCCTTTGTATTAGAAGAAGTTGTTAATGGCGACGAAATTATTTGGACTAACTCTTATGCGGGTTTAATAAGACACAACATAACAAAAAATGTTTTCAATAGGTTTTTATATGATAAAAACGATCCGCACAGTTTGGTAAGTAACCAAATTAATAATATTCTTAAAGACCGCAGCGGTGTTTTGTGGATAGCAACGCACAATGGTTTATGTTACTTCTCTGATAAGACAATAAAATTTAATAACGCACAACCGTTTTTGAACGATTACTTTAACCCGGGTGAGTTAAATAAACTGAACATAAAAGCTATTGCACAAACAAAGGATGGTGCGTTGTGGTTTGGAACAGACAATGGCTTGTTTAAATCATACGACTCAGATAAAAACATAAAACTTACATCAGAAAATATCTGGGCATTAGTATCAGGGCATTCAAATGATTTGTGGATAGGAACATACGGATATGGTCTTTTCAATTATAACTATAGGTCGGGTCGAATATCCAGGGTAAACGTAATTGATGATAGTATAAAATCGACTTCCAGAAATTTTATAAAATCGCTTTTGCTGGATAACAAAAATAATTTGTGGATTGGATATTGGGGCGTTGGGCTGGCTAGGCTTAACACAATTACAAATCAAACCGATTATTGGCATCACGAAACAAATGATCAATATTCATTAAGTCATGATGAT
>JAGOXU010000189.1 GCA_018059515.1 Ignavibacterium sp. | reverse complement strand
AGATAATATGCACTTGAAGTAAAAAGAAAATTATTCCTGCTGTTATCATACCGGAAAAAATATAAAAAAATATTGTAGTATCTTTATAATGCATAACAGTTGAGATACCAAGTAAACCAATGTTTATAAGCCAGAACGCCCATTTACCATTTGTCAGCGAAAAGCCATGCGAAAGTGTAAACATAGGAATAAGCTTATAAGTAACACCCATAACAACCATCGATACCCATCCTATAAATGCAATATGCACATGAAGATTTAAGTACTGAAGATGATCTAATTTTATATATGGATGTACGAGATTAATTACGAGCAGCAATCCTGCAATTGCAGTAACAACAAGATGAAAGATTGCCGCAGCAAGATAAAGTCCTGTTAGATTCCATTTCGTAACCTTTTTTAATGTTACAACAATATTAAATGCAAAGATGAACATTGCAAGATTAAGTAGGATTGCAGAAATCAGAAATAATGTTCCGGTTTCAAAAACCCAAAAACCATAAACCAAAGCAACTACTCCAACTATGTAAATCCAGAACTGAATCTCAGCAAGCTTTTCACTAAAAAGTTTTACCTCTAAAACTACAGGAACAAGTTGAAACAATGCACCAAAAATTATCATTGAAATCCAGCCAAGTGTTGCAACATGAGTTATGGCTAATATCCTCGGCTGAAAATGATGCCCGCCTATTATTTGGTAACTAATTATCAAAAGAAAATTCAGAATCACAAAAGAAGCAATTGCTGCTAAAAAATATTTTGCAACTATCTTAAATGGCGGTGAATATGCAGAAGCAATTGAAGAGGTTTCCATTTTACTTATGCATTTCTTTTCTTCGTAATAACAGCCTTATAATAATTTTCATCAATCTTATTCGTCATTGCAGTGTATCCTCTTTCTTCAAGTTTTGGATACAGCATCATCGGTTCGCGGTGATGATGAACGACTAAAACAGTTTCTTCATCCACCTCTGAGAGACTTTCAAGAACTTTTATCATTGGTTCAGGCGGTGCTAGTTCACGCACATCGATTTCAATAACTTTTTTTAAATCGGTATCAACAATTTCATTATTGTTTTTTGCTTGTTCTGTTTTTATAGACTTAGAATTATCTTTAAAGAAATAAACATTAAAAACACCGTCTATGCTTTCAGTCCAATGTTCGTAACCCTTATTGCCAAGCACAGAGTACAAAGGCATTGGCTCAAACGAATTGATAAGATGTAAAACATCATCATCTTTTAGCGATTTAATTGTTTGCATAATTTTCAAGAAAGGATCCTTACCCGAATCTATTGTTGGTCTAACATCAAGCTTAATAAATTTATCTGGAGATATTTTATTTAATTTTTCCGGTTTGGTGTTTTCGTTCATTTCTTCCTTAGTATTTTCTAACTGTTCAGTTTGAAAAATTGTTTTATTATTAATTACATCATTAAGCTTTGTTAAAAGTATCGTAAGATTTACACCTGCTATGCCTGCAGCTTGTTCTACATTAACCCTGCTGGCAAGTGTTTTTCTTAAAAGTTTATTGTTCAGTTTATTAAAATGCGGACTATGGTTTATAAGTACCTGCAATGTATCCGGAAACTCGGAGAGCATTTTAGATATTTTCATTTCCTTACTAATCATAAGGTCAATCAATATTATTTAGACTCTTGAAATATTTACGCGCCAAACTTCGGGACCGCGTTCAATATACTCCCAACCAAATAAATTTGTCTTTTCAGCCTGGAATTGATAATAAAGAGGCATTGGATCGTGATCATTAATTAACTGAAATGCTTCTCCGCTTTTCAACTCATCAAAAGTTTTCATAATTGTTGGATGTTTTTCGCGCGGAACAACTGGACGAATATCGAGTGTATTTATTTCCATTTAAGTTTCCTTTTTAGTTTGAATGATTATCGATTCAAAACTATCACTAAGTGGAATAGATTTCCTTGACTTAAGTCAGTTTGGTAATCTTTTATTAAATCGAAAACAACAATGTTTAGATCTAATTCTACCGATAACACTAAAACACACAGAGAGCCTTTGATAGTTTACATACTATAAAAGTAAAATTAAAGCAAAATGAAAAAAGATTGGAAATTACTTAGCCAAATCTTTTAATTTTTTAAGGTCACTTACAAAAACTGTTTTGCCTTTTACGCGAATGATCTTTTCATCCTGTAATTTTTTAAAACTTCGGGAAAGGGTTTCTGTAATTGTTCCAAGATAAGCCGCAATTGTATATTTGGGAATTGTCAGCTTAACAAAAGGTTCAACTAAATTTTCTGTTCCGGCATTTTTAATTTCAACAAGTAAATAATTAGCCAAGCGATTTGGAACTTCCCGTGATGAAATATCCTGTAATTGACTGATAAGTGATTTTAATCTTTTTGCAAAACCGGCTAACATTTTTAAAGAAACTTCCGGTTGATTTTTTATTAATTCTAAAAATTTATCTTTTGGGATAAGTATTGTAAGGCTTTCTTCAATTGCTTCTGCACTTACAGGATAGTTGCCGCCCTCAAACAATGGAATATCTGCAAATGCATTTAATGGTTTTACGATATGCATAACTGATTCTTTACCCCTCTTTGATATTTTATAAACCTTTACAGACCCTTTTAGCAGGATGAAAAACCCCTTATAGATATCTCCCTCTAAAAAAAGTATTTCACCTTTACTAAATCGTTTTAGATTGCTAAATGCAGAAATTGTTCTTAATTGCTCAATACTTAATTCTGAGAAAAGCGGAATATCACGCAATGTTATGTTAGTTGTTGAATTTTCTTTAAACATAATTTTTGTGAGAATAATTGTATTCTGTAATGATGAACATGTATTAGTTACAATCAAATCTAGTTTCTAAAAAGCGAACAAAATGTATATCTTATTTTATTGGTGGTAAATCAACTTTGATTTGTTTAGCGGCAATACGCTCTTTTAATCTTTCATCAAATAGTTTTGCAATCTCTGCGCCGATAATAAAAACTGCAGCAGTGTAATAGATCCAAAATGCAATTACGATTACTAAAGCGTAGGCGCCGTATATCTTTCCCCATGTTTGAAAATTTGCAAGATAATATCCAAATAAAACCTTCATTCCTACCCAAAACAAAGATGCCCAAAGAGCGCCCACCAACGCAGATCGATGCTTGATTTTAGAGGTTGGAATAAAGCTGTAAAACAAATACATAAGAACTAACATTATAAATATGGATACAAGTATTGTAAACAACTGCTGAAAAATCGGATGATTAAAAAATTGAAGATAAGGAGTAGAGCTAGCAATTGATTTGAAAAGCTCTAACAAAGGCAGAGCCAATATTGAAGCAAAGAAAAGAAGTATCGCAACAAGTATCACTAAAAAATCTCTAAGCTTGCCGATGAATATATTTATTTCAATATCAACACCGTTTATTTTGTTTAGCACAGTACGCATACTGCTAAAAAATCCGCTTGCTGCAAAGAACAATCCGGCAAATCCCAACAGACCCGCCACGTTTTTAAACTCAATCACTTCTTCGACACGACTGAAAATAATTTGTTTTACGAAATCCGCATACTCGCTGTAAGGAATTACGGTATTAATAAATGTTATAATTTGTAATTCCATTTCTTCAGAGCTTAAAAAATTTCCAAGTATCCAAAAAACAATTAATATTAATGGAATTATACAGGTAAAAAGAGAGAACGCAAGCCCACCGGAAAAAAGGAAGAGATGATGTTGATCCATTCTTACATACAAACCGCCAAAGTAATGTTTAAAAAATTTTCCTACCTTTTGCCAATGCGGTCTTAGATGATATAAATATCTAAGTTGTCTAAAATATTTAAACAGTGATGAATTTTTATATATTTTTTTAAACTTATTTTTCACTGCTCATTATTTTAGGAATTGTATTGAAATAAATATCAGAAAGTTCATTAATGTTAACATTAAAAAGATTTTTTAACTTCAATGATGATCCGGTAACTTCACCCAGTTTTTTAAATTTAACACCTGAGAGTTTAAGTTCATTTTCAAGATCAAGTGTTTTAACTTTTGACACTGAAATAATTATTCTTGACTGAGATTCTGAGAATAAAGAAAAATCTTTTCTTGTTTTGATGGGAATTTCAACTTCACAGCCAATTTGCTTTTCCTGATCGATAATACAGCATTCAGCAAGTGCAGATACAATTCCGCCTTCAGATATATCGTGTGCTGATTTTATCGAACCTTTTTTTATAAGATTTAATAAAGTGTCCTGTAATTTCTTTTCTTCATCAAGATTTATTTTAGGAGAATCTCCAGCAACTTTGTTATGAACAACTTTTGCGTATTCACTTCCGCCAAGTTCTTCCTTGTCTTCACCTAATAAATAGATTATATCGCCTTCATCTTTAAAGTATGATATTGTGATATGTTTTAAATCTTCAACTAAACCAACCATCCCAATAGTCGGAGTTGGGTACACTGCTGTGTCGGGAGATTCATTATAAAAGCTTACGTTGCCGCCTGTAACAGGAGTCTTAAAATGTCTGCAAGCCTCGCCCATTCCAGAAATTGCTTGTGCAAACTGCCAGTAAACTTCAGGTTTATATGGATTACCAAAGTTTAAACAATTTGTAACTCCAAGTGGAGTGCCACCAGAGCAAACAATATTTCTTGCAGATTCTGCAACTGCAATCTTTGTTCCTTCTTTAGGATTTAAATAGACATAACGCGAGTTACAGTCTGTTTTCATTGCTAGTGCTTTGTTTGTTCCCTTAACCAAAATTACAGCAGCATCGCAGCCGGGACCAACAACCGTATTTGTTCTAACCATAGAATCGTATTGCTGATAGACCCATTGCTTTGATACAATATTTGGAGATGAAAATACTTTTAGAAATGTTTCTTTTAAATCTTTTGGTTCAGGCAAGGTTTGAAAATCAAATTTTCTCATCTCTTTTAGATATTCCGGCTCTTTCTGTTCGCGCACATAAACAGGAGCGCCGCCTCCAAGCACCAAATTAAAGGGAGGCAAAGTAGCTTTACGTTCACCTTGATAGTCGATATGAAGTAAACCATCGCCTGTAACTTCACCAATAATTTCACAATGTAAATCCCATTTTTCAAACACCGCTTTTACTCGATCTTCATAACCTTTTTTAACACAGCATAACATTCTTTCTTGACTTTCGCTCAACATTATTTCATAAGCTGTCATACCTTTTTCGCGTAACGGAACTTTATCAAGATTGATCTTCATTCCGGCTTCACCTTTTGCACTCATCTCACTTGTTGAGCAGGAAATCCCTGCCGCACCCATATCTTGAATTCCAATTAGCCAATCATTTTTGATTATCTCAAGAGTAGCTTCAAGCAATAGCTTTTCCGTGAATGGATCACCAACTTGGACAGATGGACGTTTTGCTTCGGATTTCGCAGAAATTTCTTCAGATGCAAAAGTAGCACCGTGTATTCCATCTCTTCCTGTAGATGAACCAACAATCATAATCGGGTTGCCAACACCTTTTGATGTTGCTGATGCAACGTGTTTTTTATTAACAATTCCAACTGCCATTGCGTTAACAAGCGGATTCCCTTGATATGATTCATCAAAATAAACTTCTCCCGCTACTGTAGGGACGCCAAAACTGTTTCCGTAATCACCAATTCCACGAACAACGCCATCAAATAAAAATCTTGTACGTGCATCTTTTAAAGATCCAAAGCGAAGCGAGTTTAATGAAGCAATCGGACGCGCGCCCATCGTAAAAATATCACGCATTATTCCGCCAACACCGGTTGCTGCTCCTTGATAAGGCTCAACTGCCGATGGATGATTATGGCTTTCAATTTTGAATGCAACTGCAAAATCATCTCCAATATCTATAAGTCCGGCATTTTCTTCTCCCGCCGCAACAAGCAATCTTCCGCCGCTGCGTGGTAATGTTTTTAATTGTGCAATGGAATTTTTATAACTACAATGCTCGCTCCACATTACAGAAAAAACCCCAAGCTCTGTAAAAGTGGGTGTACGACCGAGAATCCCTAAAATCTTTTCCCATTCGTCTTTAATTAATCCGTGCTCTAAAGCAAGCTCAAAAGTTATTTCGGGTTCTTTCATCAATCTTCCAAAAGGATAAAAATAGTTTGAAACTTTATATGGAAATATACAAGAAAAGTAGGTTAAATATTGATAGAAATTGCATTGATACCTTTACAATAACATTTAGATTTAAAAATAAAAAACCCCAATCAAAAAGACTGGGGTTAAAATAAAATTTGGCAGCGACCTACTCTCCCACACACCTGCGCATGCAGTACCATCGGCGTACTGGGGCTTAACTTCTCTGTTCGGAATGGGAAGAGGTGTAACACCCAGGCTAAAACCACCAAAATTTAAACTTAGTGCTGACCAATAATCAGCAAAAATAAAATGAAAAAATGAAAGAGTGAGCCTGTAAGAGAAAATCAAATCTGTATTTAAAAATTTAAATGGATAAGCCTCACGACCTATTAGTACTACTTGGCTGAATACATTGCTGCACTTACACCTATAGCCTATCAACCTCGTCATCTCCGAGGAGTCTTTAGTTACTTACGTAAGGGATACCTTATCTTGAAGCGTGCTTCGCGCTTAGATGCTTTCAGCGCTTATCACAACCGTATGTAGCTACCCAACTATGCCACTGGCGTGACAATTGGTGCACTAGAGATACGTTCACTTCGGTCCTCTCGTACTAGAAGCGACCCTTCTCAAGTATCCTGCGCCCGCATAGGATAGGGACCGAACTGTC